>NZ_ATHI01000028.1 GCF_000422245.1 Alkalidesulfovibrio alkalitolerans DSM 16529 | reverse complement strand
TTAATTGTCAAAGACCTTGAAAGCAGTTCCGCGCGTTGCGGGAAGTGTCATTTATCTCTTCCCTGCCCGTCTGTCAACCGGGTCCGCGCTTTTTTCTTTCAGAGAGCTTTCCGCGCCGCCGCCGTCGTGTTCGCCGTTCGTCGTCGCGGAAGCGGGTATCTACGGAAATCCCCTCACAGGGTCAAGCGCTTTTTCCGATCTTTTTTGAAAAAGTTATCAACTCGTTGTCCAGCAATGGTTTTCGGGCTATGTTCGACGGAACGATTCCCCCTTGCAAGGAGCCTTGCCATGCCCATGCGATGTCCCTGGAGCGAGAAAACCGCCGAGGAACGCCTGTACCACGACACGGAATGGGGCGTGCCCGTGGCCGACGCCCGCAAGCTCTTCGAGTTTCTCGTGCTCGACGCGGCCCAGGCCGGACTTTCCTGGCTGACCATCCTCAGGAAACGCGAAAACTACCGCGCCGCCCTGGACGGCTTCGACCCCGATCTCATCGCCTTATATGATGATGCGAAGATCGCCGAGCTTCTGGCCAACCCAGGCATCGTGCGCAATCGCCTCAAGGTCGCCTCGGCCGTGAGCAATGCCCGCGCGCTGCTGACTTTGCGCGACCAGGGCAAGGATTTTGCCGCCTACATCTGGGATTTCGTGGACGGCCGTCCCGCGCAGAACGCCTGGTCGCGTCAGGACGAGGTGCCCGCGGTGACGCCCATTGCCGAGCGCATGAGCCGCGACATGAAGCGCCGGGGCTTCACCTTCTGCGGCCCCACGATCTGCTACGCCTTCATGCAGGCCGCGGGCCTGGTCAACGACCACCTCACGTCCTGCTTCCGCCACGAGCCCGTTCGCGAACTCGGGGAGCGCTTCAGCCTCGATGCCGCGCGCGGTGTTTCCTCCGGCTAGAACTCCAGGTGCCTGGGCGTGCGTGGGAACGGGATCACGTCGCGGATGTTGGTCACGCCTGTGAGCAGCATGAGGAATCGCTCGAAGCCCATGCCGAACCCCGCGTGCGGCGCGCTGCCGAAACGGCGAAGCTCCAGGTACCATTGGTAGCACGAAGGATCGAGGCCGAGTTCCTCGATGCGCTGCTCAAGCCTGTCCAGCCGCTCCTCGCGCTGGCTGCCGCCGATGATCTCGCCGATGCGCGGTACGAGCACGTCCATGGCGGCCACGGAGCGGCCATCGTCGTTCTGGCGCATGTAGAACGCCTTGATCTCCCTGGGGTAGTCGTAAACGATCACCGGCCCCTGGAAATGCTTCTCGGCCAGATAGCGTTCATGCTCGGTCTGCAGGTCCCTGCCCCACCCCACAGGGTGCTCGAAGGATTTGCCGGAGGCCGCCAGGATGTCCATGGCCTCACCATAAGGCAGACGCACGAAAGGCTTGTCCACGATGGCGTCGAACGCGGCCGTGAGCCCCTTGTCCACCCAGGTCGCGAACAGGGCCAGATCCGCGGCGCAGCGCTCGCGAAGCCTCGTTATCAGTTGTTTGAGAAACTCCTCGGCCAGGTCCATGTCATCGTGGATGTCGGCGAAGGCGAACTCCGGCTCGACCATCCAGAATTCGGCCGCATGGCGCGCGGTGTTGGAATTCTCCGCCCTGAAAGTGGGGCCGAAGGTGTAGACCTTGCCCAGGGCCAGGGCAAAGGCCTCGGCCGAAAGCTGGCCCGAAACCGTGAGGAAGGCCTCCTTGCCGAAGAAGTCCTCCTCGGCGGCGTCCTTTGACAGCGGCTGCCTCAGGTCGAGTGTGGTCACGCGAAACATTTCGCCCGCGCCCTCGCAGTCAGAGCCAGTGAGGATGGGCGCGTGCACGTGCGTGAAGCCGCGCTCGCGAAAGAACTCGTGCACCGCGAAAGTGGCCTCGGAGCGAATGCGGAACAGTGCGCCGTACTTGTTGGTGCGCGGCCTCAGATGGGCGATGGCGCGCAGAAATTCGTCGGAGTGACGCTTCTTCTGCAAAGGATAGGTCGCGGCGTCGGCCGGTCCCGCGAGTTCGAGACGCGAGGCCTTGATCTCCCAAGCCTGTCCCTTGCCCGGCGAGGGCACGAGCGAACCGCGGATAACCACGGCCGCGCCGGTGGTCATCTCGGGCAGAAGCCCGAAGCCCTCGATCCCCTCATCGACCACGACCTGGATGTTCGCAAGGCATGACCCGTCGTTCAGCTCCAGGAAGGAAAAGCCCTTCTGGTCGCGCCTAGTGCGCACCCATCCGGCGACGCTGATGGATGGAAGCGCGGATGCGCTGGCCAAGGCGGTCGCAATATCCGTCCGTTTCATCGTTTTCTCCGTGATGATGAGGCGTGCGGCGCACGGGGCCGGGGCTTCCCGCCGCCGCTCCGGTTGCCAGGGCTCCGCAATGGCGGTACACAGGCCATCCGGTACGCAACGCAAGTGGGGAGTATATGGGATTTTTCTCCAAATTCAAAAAGATTTGGGACGTGGATTCGCGGCTGGACAAGGCCGTGGAGGAATTCAAGACTGAGCAAGGGCTTGTCGATGCCGCCCCGCCGCCGGAAACACCCCCACTCACAGCCGTCGAACCCGTCGCGCCCGCTCAAAAGACCGAGGCGCACGCCCCTGAAAAGCCCGCTCCTGGCCTTTCTGCCGACCAGAAGGCCGCCGTCCCCGGATGGCAGAAACAACTCCTCCTCTCGTTGCGTCAGGCCGAACCCCGGCTTTCGGTCTGGCTCGCGCTGATTCTGGAGGGCGTCGAGAAGGCCGACGACAAGCTCTGGGAACGCCTGCGCTTCCTCTTTTCAGCCCTGGAGACCAAGCCGGACGAGGCCGAATCCTTCATCGCCTCGTTCCGCTCCTGGCTCGATGTCATGGAGTACGAGCGCGTTTCCGAGTTCCGCTCGGAATTGCAGTATCGCCTAGCCCTGGCCCTGGAACTGGAGGACGAGGAGGACGAACGCTCCCGACTGTTCCTCAAGCTTTCCGAAGGGCTTGAAAAGACCCGCCAGACCATCACCCGCCGCATCGAGAGCATCCTGACCTCGCGCGAGACCATCGACGAGGGGTTCTGGGAGGAGCTCGAAGAAATCCTGATCACCGCCGACGTGGGTTACGAGCCCACAGTGAAGCTCGTGGAACGCCTGCGCGAGCGCATGCGCGCGGCCGGATCCAACGATCCCGCCGCTTTCAAGGAGGCCATGCGCGACGAACTGGCCGAGATGTTCAAGACGCCCCGCCGCATCCAGGCCGCGACCCCGCCGGAAGTGGTGATGATGGTCGGCGTGAACGGCGTGGGCAAGACCACGACCATCGGCAAGTTGGCGCATCGCGCCCGCATGCAGGGCCGCAAGGTGATCATCGCGGCCGGCGACACGTTCCGCGCCGCAGCCGTTGAGCAGCTCGAAGTCTGGGCCAAGCGCGTGGATGCAGGCTTCTTCAGCAAGGGCGCGGGGGCCGATCCGGCGGCCGTGGCCTACGAGGCCATCGACGCGGCCATCGCGGGCGGCTACGATCTAGTGCTGCTCGACACGGCCGGCCGGCTGCACACCAAGGTAAACCTCATGGAAGAGTTGAAGAAAATCAAGCGCGTCAGCGGCAAGAAGCACGAAGGGGCGCCGCACCGCACCGTGCTCGTGGTGGACGCCACCACGGGCCAAAACGCCATCCAGCAGACCAAACTCTTCAACGAAGCCGTGGACCTGGACGAAATCATCTTGACCAAGCTCGACGGCACGGCCAAGGGCGGCATCGTGGTGGCCCTGGCCAGCCAGTTCGGCATCCCCATCACTTTCGTTGGATTGGGCGAAAAAATGGAAGACCTCAGGCCCTTCGACGGCAAGGATTTCGCCTCGGCCCTGCTCGGGGTCCAAGGTGGCGCGCCCGCGCCTTCAGAGACCTAGTCTTTCACGAACGCTTCCGGCTCGTCGAGCCGTGCCGACGCCTGCGCCCCCAACCGTTCCCACAGCGGCCAGGGCGGAGGCGTCGTCGCGTCGAAGCCTGGAAATTCCAGGCGGAAATGATGCAGATGCAAAGGAATGCCCAAGGCAGCGTCGCCATACAGCGCGTCGCCAACGATGGGCAGGCCCGCATGGGCCAGATGGGCCCTGATTTGGTGGCGCGCTCCTTTCAATATCCGAAGCCCCACGAGCCATTCCCCTTCTCCGGCCGGGCAAAGGCGCAGCATGACCGTGCGCCGAAACTCCTCGGCTTCGACATCCAAAACGCGCGTCCTCTTCCGATCAGCCGTATCGAGCGCCCGGTCGAACACAAGGCGAGAGGGCGGCGTCTGCCCGTTCACGGGGGCGACCACGGCCAAATAGGTCTTGCGCGCCAGACCGGCGTTCTCGAGATCCCGAAACGCGCGTGCGGCGCCTTCGCCGAAAGCCACGAGCAGCAGGCCGCTGGTCGCCTGATCCAGGCGCGTGCACAAGATCGCTTCCTGGTCGAGAAAAAGGTCGCGTAACGCGTCTTCCGCCGACGCTCCGCCCCCGGCGAGACGCGCGCTGTGAAGCCCCTCGGGCTTGACCAAGGTTGCGTAGCGTTCGTCCTGCGCCACTATGTGAAGCGGCCCGGCCGTTTTGCTACCGAGTTCGTCTGTCAGCAGGCGCACTTCCTGCCCGGCCCGGACGCGATACCCCGGAGTCCGGGGAGCCCCGTCCACGAGTACCATGCCCTTCTCGCACATCCTGCGTCTGCCGCGCAGCCCAAGGTCCGGAAGAAACGCGGCCAGGGCGCGATCCAACCGTTCTCCGTCGAAATCGTTGGTAATCGATACGCTTGCGATCATGGTTGCATTACCCGCCAAAAAACGTGATACATTGAATCACCCTGAACTTGGCAACGCTTGAGGAGCAAGTATGAAACGGCCCGTGAAGATCGGCCTGATAATCGCAGGCATCCTGGCGGCACTGATAATCACGGCGATGATCGTCGTGCCCATCGTCGTCGACCCGAACACCTACAAGCCGCAGATCGTCAAGGCCGTGGAAGATGCCACCGGCCGGTCGTTCAGCATTGGAGGCGACATTTCCGTCTCCGTCTTCCCCTGGATCGGGGCCAAGATCGAGGGGCCGGTGGTCCTTGGCAACGCCAAAGGCTTCGGCGACGACCCCATGCTGACCTTGGACGAAGCCCAGGTCAAGGTCAAACTCCTGCCGCTACTCTCGAAACGCGTCGAGGTAGGAACAGTCGTCCTGCGCAAGCCGATCATCAATCTCGGCGTGCTGCCGGACGGCACCACCAACTGGGACGATCTCATCGCCAGGCAGGAGTCCGCTTCCGGGCAGGAGTCCGCTCCGGCCCCTGCCGGGGAGCCCTCAGGCGCGGGCCCAGGCATGGACGTTGTGATAGCGGGAGTCGTCATCTCCGACGGCGTCATCACCTGGGACGATCAACAGAACAAGCAATGGGCCAGAATCAGCGCCCTCAATCTCGACGTCGAGGGCATCGAACCCGGCAAACCGTCTGACATCGACGTGGCCTGCACCCTGGAATCTCGCAATCCCGACGCCAAGGGTGCGGTCAAGCTGAAAACCCGGGCCACGGTGAAGCTCGAAGAAAAGCAGGCCACCGCGGACGGCCTTTCGCTTCTCGTGAGTATCGACCAATTCGCTCACGAGGACGGCATGGTCAAGGGCACCCTCGACATGGCCGCATCGCTCTTTGCGGACTGGGGCACTGGTGACGCGCGCCTGCGTAACCTGAAATTGAAACTCGACGGCCAGAGCACGAGCATTCCAGGCGGAACGGTCAATCTTTCCTTGGACACCACCGCCACAGCCAACTGGCTCAAAAAATCCTTCGCCGCCGACGCCATCGCCCTCGACGCCAAGGCTTCGAACCTGCGCCTGAAAGACGCGGCCGAACAACCCATGAGCGGAGCGCTGTCGCTGAAGGGCAAGGCCCTTTCCGGTGACTACGAAGCCTTCAAGTTCGCCGCCGACTCCCTGGATATGAAGGCCGAAGCCGCGAACGTGCGCCTCGGAGAGGCTTCTGCCGACCCGCTTTCGGGCAAGGCGAACGTCACGAGCGGCAGGCTGAATATCGACGTCAAGCAGGGGGACGTTGAGGCCCGCGAACTCAAAATCGCAGCCGAAGGACAGGGCGCGGCCGTGCCCGGAGGCAAGGCCGACGTCTTAATGACCGGCGATCTGGCCTTGAACTGGGTCAAGGAGACCTTCGCGCTCAAAGGCTTCAAGCTCTCGGGGCTGGGATTGGACGTGACCTCTCCGTCGCTTGAGGCGACCGGCTTCCTTTCCAAACCCATGGCCAAGGGAAGCATCAAGGTCGCCGAGTTCTCGCCTCGACGGCTCATGGCCACGCTGGGCATGGAGCCCATTGCCACCACCGATCCAAAGGCCCTGGAGAAATTCGCCCTGGACGCCCGTTTCGACGCGACGGCTCAGGCAACGCGTGTCGAGAGCCTGACCGTTCTTCTGGACGAAACGACGCTCTCCGGCACCGCCAGCATCAGCGACATGACCAAGCCAGTGATGACGTTCGACTTCAAGGCGGACGCCATCAACGTGGACCGATACATGCCGCCCAAGACCGACAAGAAGGCCGAACCCGCCCCTGCTCCGCGTCCCGGAGAGCCTGGCGCGCCACAGGAAGGAGAATTGCCCGTCGAGCAGCTCAAGCAAATGGACATCGACGGCAAGGTGGCCATCGACCGCATCACCATGTACAAAATCCCGCTCAGAAACGTCACCATGCAGCTTCTGGCCAAGAACGGCGTGGTCAAGGTGGACCCGATCGGTCTGGAGATATTCGGGGGCAAGCTCACCCTGAACGCCATGACCGACGTTTCCCGCCCCACTCCGTTGTCGAACCTGGGACTCAAGGTCGTGGCGCTCGATCTTGATCAGGCGCTGATGACATTGACCGGTAAATCCACGGCCGGGGCCAAACTCGGATTGGATGTGAATCTTGCCGGAAACGGGGCGCAGTACCGTCGAATCATGGAAACCTTGAGCGGCAAGCTCTCACTCCTCGTTCAGGATGGCGTGTATCGAGGTGTGGTTCTGGAACCCGATCGCTTCGATCCCGAAAAAGGCTACGTGCCCAAACCCGGCGACGAAAGCCGCAACACGGAACTGCGCGACTTCAACCTGAACTTCGACGTGGCCAACGGCATGGCCAGGTTGCCCAAGACCGATATCAAGACCAGCGGTCCTGCGGATATCGCCATTCGTGGACAATCCTACATTCCAGATCAGGCCCTGGACTTTCTGCTCGACGCCAACGTCGGTCCGTTCTCGGTGCCCGTTGCGCTCAAAGGAACCTACGACAACGTCCAGGCCGGCGTGGACAGCGCGGAACTCGCCAAACGTATCCTGCGCGCGCCCCTCAGCGCCGTCGAAGGCGTGGTCGGAGGCGTTGGCGGCGTCATCGGCGGTGCGATCGGCACCATCACCGGCGGCAACCAAACCAAGGAAGAGCAACCCAAGTCGGATGCTCCCGCAGGGCAGGAAAAGCAGGACGACCCGGTACGCGGTTTCTTCAGAGGCCTTGGCCTGGAACCGAAACCTTCGAACTAATCCGGCAAAATCGAAAAGGCCGGGGGATCGCTCCCCCGGCCTTCTTGCTTACAAAATCTTTTCGCTTTCCTGCTTGATCAGTGCCACTTGCTGATACGGCGCGTCTCCCAAAGTTCACGCGGTATTTTGAAAAAATGCCTGTTGCCCACGATCTCCACAGTGAGTACCAAAGAGCCCGACTCGCCGAGCCAAAACGCCTTGTTGTCGATGGCTCCGATCAAGTCCGAATGACGCGAGTCCAATTGACTCAAGTTGGGCACGTAACGCTGGAGAAGCTCTCGCGTTGCCTGGCCTATGTAGCCGATGACCTGCTCCGAGATCATAATGTCGCCGAAGTCGATTTCATGGACATCCCCTTCGCCGGGGGCCACGGTGGAAGCGAGAATGGCACGCAGGGAAACCGATTCGTCAGTGCGCTTCAGGTCGCGATCCGTCGCCATGTTCCCCTCCTTGTCCGGTTTCACGGCCGGTTCAGTCCGGTTCCGTGTCGTCGCATCAGGTGAGAATAAGACCGGATCGCCGTGCGGCAACCCTTTGTCCGGAACATTACCCCAACGGAACTACGCGGCGGGCTTGTTTCCGACCGCCGAGGGGCGGACGGTGCAGGAGCTTTGACCCGCGAAAATGAACTGTCCTCCTCCTTGCTCCTTGGCTTGGGAAAGCGCTTCCTGGGCATGCAGAAACATCTTGACGGCATCGCCCGTCATGGCGGGCGCATGGACGCCTCCAAGGCTCGCTCCCACGCGTACGGTCGCCGCGCCTATCTGATAGGGAGCCTGCAATGCTCCTAATAGACGGCGAGCCGTCGATTCCGCTTCGGCCAAGTCCGGACAAACGGAAAGAAGAACGCCGAACTCGTCGCCGCCGAAACGGCCTACGATGTCGCTGGAACGACAGCACTCGGAGATGCGCCGGGCGGCTTGGCGCAACACCTCATCGCCCACCACCATCCCGAAGGTGGCATTGACGGATCCCAAAGCATCGAAATCGATGAGTAACAAAGCCGCGCCGTCACGCGCCGAGCGGTCGTCGAGCAACAGGCCGGCATCTTCGATGAACCGCTGCCTGGTGGACAGTCCGGTCAGTCCGTCACGCCTCACGTGGCCCTCCAGCGCGCGTTGCTCGGCGTACTCCCTCGTGACGTCCCAAACTCTCCAAAGCCTGCCCGCGAACTTATCGCGAACCCGAAGCGGATGCGTTTCGAATTCAAGGACAGCCCCGGAGGCGAGCGCCAACCGTTCACCGGACATGCTCTCCAATTGTGCCATCTTCTTGAGGCGGTCTCCGGCATCGCCTGGATCGCGAGCCTCGTGGGAAATCCGCTGGTGCACGTCGTACACCGACATACCGCAGAGTACGTTGAGAGCGGGAAGCATGGGGGCAAAATCGGCCAATCTGGCATTGGCCTGAACGATGACCCCCTTTCTGTCTTCGACAAAGGCGCCGCGTGCGTCGCTGGTCATAAGCGCATCGAGCAGGGCGCGCAAGGCAAGGCCTTCGATCGCCGAGCGCTTTCGGTGAAGCGCGGCGGCGATGAGATCGACCGCGACTTTGAGCAGACCGATCTCCTCCTCCGACCACATGCGCTCCGCGCGGACACTTTCAAGACACGCGAAACCGAGACGTTCACCGTTGCGTCGCATGGCCACGGCCACGAGGCTTCGCGTCGCACGAATGCCCAGCAGTTCTCGTTCTCCAATCGCGTCGCGCGGCAACGCGTTCACGTCGGAAATGAGAGCGGTGTTGAATATGGAAAGCCTTTCCAAGAGCCAGGACAGGCTGTCCATGGGTAAATCGCGACTCTCGCCGGGCTCCGAATTCAAACCGGGCACACCCCATTCATGTCGTGGATGCGCCATATGGCCGTCGCGACTGAAAAGAAACACCGAAACGCGATCCGCGTTCACGAACTCCCCAAGCATGCGCAGACATTCCTCGATGCCGTGATCCACGCTTTTGGGGTCGAGGTTCGCAAACAAGGTGGACATGGAACTGACCAGGCGTTCCGCGTCCACTTGGCGGCGTTGCTCCCTCTCCCGCTCGGCCCGGGCAGTGATGTCCCGTAGCGAGACAAGATAGGCCGTCTCGCCTTCCCAGAAAATCTCCACGGCGCTCATTTCCGCCACGGACGTTTCGCGATCCTTGCGAAGCACATCCATGACCACGGGACCGCCCTGAATGACCGGAAAGCCGAAAGGCTGACCGACGATTTCCGCTTCTGGCCTTCCCAAGGCATGAAGGGCCGCGGGGTTAGCGAAAAGAACAGTCCCCTCCTCGGTGACGACGAGCAGGCCGTCGCCGGAATTTTCAATCAAGAGACGGAAACGGCTCACATCGGCGGCCAACTCCTTGATGCGCCGGTCCTGGGCGGCGTGCACGCGATGACGCTCCACAGCGTAGTGGATGGCTCGGGCCAGTTCGAATGACGTCGATCGTTCGGTGACGAGAAAATCCTGAGCTCCGTCATGAAGGGCGCGCTCGCACAGCGCCATGTCCTGGGAGGAGGAAAGGACCACAACTGGCACATGCGGAAAAAGATCTCGCAGCCGGGAAAGGCCCTTTGCCAGATCCACAGCAGTATGGGCTTCGAAGAGAACGACGTCGTATCGTTCGGCTCCGAGCACTCGCAATCCTTCCGAAATTCCGTTCGCGGCCGTGAGGACACCTTGCTGCCCATGTGCGGAAAGCTGCCCGACCAGCCTGTCGATCAATTTTTCGTCAGTATAGACGAATAGCGCCCTCAATCCCGCGTCCCTGGCAGGAGAATTCGTCATCTGACCTCCAGTGCAGCCCCTCGGCCGCCCCTGTCTCGCGCTTTCCCATGCGCATATTCCATCCGATCATTCGTCGGATTCAGCTACTTCCCCTGTTTCGCGGAAGGATATCCAACCCCAGAAGCACCTTCTCCCGGTCGGAAAGGTCGCCGATGATGCGCCTAATCGGAGGAGGCAACTCCTTGATCAGCGTGGGGGTCGCAAGGATGCGCTCGTTCTCCGCAAGCTGCGGATTCTCAAGGATGTCGATGACTTCTATGGAATAGGAGCAGTCCAATTCCTCCTCGCATATCTTGTGCAGATTGGCGAGCGTGCGCTCCGAGCGCGGTGTCTTGCCGGTAATGTAGAGTTTCAGCACGTAGCCCATACGACATCCTTAAGAAACAGGAGTGAAAGCGTCCGGCCCGAAAAACCTGAACAAGGCATGAATAAAAACGCGAGCCATTAGATAAACATAGAACGCAAACAGCTAAAAAAATCAAGCTGTTTGCCAGCGCAAGGGCCACACCGGGCGCACGTTTTTCCTATCACGCGCCGCGCGGCCGCGTAAACCGTCCGCCTGCTCCCTTTGCAACCCCAGGCAAATACGATAGGCCATGCGCTTTGCATCTTTGATGAAGCACGGCCCATCACCAGGGGAGACCAATGGCGCTTTCGGGCTATCTTCGCATACTCGCCGCCGCGTCCCTGTGGGGACTCATCGGTCCCGTGGCCAGGATCGCGCTGGCCGAAGGCATGCCGCCGCTGGAAGTGGCGTTCTGGCGTACCGCCTCGGGCTGGCTGTTCTTCGCGATCCAGGCCGTGCTGGCGGGCCAGACGCGCATTGCCGGATGCGACCTGCCATTCGTCCTGGCCTTCGGCGTCATGGGCATCGCCGGGTTGTTCGGCACCTACGCCGTGGCCGTGAACGAAGGCGGTGCGGCCCTGGCCTCGGTGCTTCTGTACACCGCGCCCGCCTGGGTGGCGCTCATGTCGCGGATGATCTTCGGCGAGATCATGACCACCGCCAAACTTGCGGCATTGTTCATGACCATGGCCGGAGTGAGCGCCGTCTGCCTCGGCCCCTCCATGGATCAAGCCGCCATCGGCCCGCTGGCCGTGGTCTTCGGCCTCGCCTCGGGCTTTTGCTACGCGCTCTACTACATTTTCGGCAAACACTTCCTGGGACGCTACACGACTCCGGCGCTCTTTTTGTACGCCATGCCCGTGGGCGCGTTGGTGCTGCTTCCGGCCGTGACCTTCACCGCCTGGCCCCTGACCGTCTGGCTGGCCGTGCTCACGCTCGGCCTGTGCTCGACCTGGCTGGCTTATTCGGTGTACTATTCGGGCCTGAGGCATCTCGAACCCACCAGGGCGGCCGTCGTGGCGACCCTGGAGCCGGTGATCGCGGCCCTTTTGGCCTGGCTCATGTGGGACGAACGGTTCAGCCTCCTTGGATACGTGGGCAGCGGCCTGATCCTGGCCGCAGTGCTGGTGGCCATGCGGCCGCCACGAAAGCCGCCGCTTTCCCGATCCTGAAACCGCGAGACCAATGAACGGCACAGACAACACGCGCCTTCTGCGCATCCGCGCCTCGGCTGGCTCGGGCAAGACCCACGCCCTGACCGCGCGCTTTTTGGCCCTGCTAGCGCAGGCGGACGGCTCCGCGCGCCCTTTGGCATGCGCGGGCGCATCGCCGCGCGTCCATGCCTGGCCCGAGATCCTGGCCGTGACCTTCACCAACAAGGCCGCCACGGAGATGAAGGAGCGCATCGTGCGCGAACTCAAGCTCCGGGCCCTGGGCGACGCCACGGGCGCGGCCGGAAAGGCCTGGAGCGAAGCCGAGGCCAGGGCTTGCCTGGACCGCATCCTGGCGCGCTACCAGAGCCTTGGCGTGCGCACCATCGATAGTCTGGTCTGCATGCTGGCCCGGGTTTTCGCGCTCAGGCTCGGCCTGCCGCCCGATTTCACCGTGGTCTTCGACATGGAGGAGTTGTTCACGCCCGTGTTCGAGGATTTCGTGGCCGAATGCGACGGCGAAGACGCGCATGGGGCCGCGCTTCTCGAACAAGCCGCGAGCACCCTGCTCGAACACGAGAGGAAGGACGGCTTCCAACTGCGCGCCACGCTCCTTGGGCGTCTGCTCGACATGGTCGAGCTCTTCCGCTTCAGCCCTCCGAACCTGGAATACGACCAGGCCGCGCTGGCCGACCTCCTGCGTCCCGCCTATGACGCCTTCCGGCAGGCCTTGGAAGACCTGCGCGCCAGCGTGGAGCAAGGCGGCCTCGAACTGCACGCCAATTTCATCAGGGCGCTCGACAAGTGCGCCGCCGTCCAACTCTTCGACGGTCCTCCCAAATCCACTTACTTCGACAAGCCCTCGCTGGCCGGATGCGTCCTCAAGGCATCCAAGCCCAAGGTGACGCACGAGCACGAAGACATCTTCCTGCGTTTCGCCGATGCCGAGGCCCTTTATCGTCAGGAACATGCCTTGATCGCGGGAGCGTACGCCCTGGCGCCGTGCGTGGCCCTGGCCGCGCGCCTCGGCGAGGCCCTGGCCGAACGCGCGGCAGCCAAGGGAAGCCTCCCCCTGGCCACCGTCTATGACCTGGTCGGTGATCTGCTACGCACGGAAGGGGCCGTAAGCGGGGCTTACTGCCGCCTGGGCGCGCGGCTGACCCACCTGTGCCTGGACGAGTTCCAGGACACCAGCCGCGAACAATGGCGCACGCTCGACCCCCTGGCTTTGGAGGCGCTGTCCAAGGGCGGCAGCCTCTTTTGCGTTGGCGACGCTAAACAGGCCATCTACGGCTGGCGCGGGGGCGACGCGACCCTTTTCGACGAGGTCGGCTCAAAGCGTCTGGCTGCGCCAGCAGGCGGCGTCCACGACGAATCCCTGCCCTACAACTGGCGCTCGCGCCGCGAAATCATCGACTTCAACAACGCCTTCTTCAGCGCCCTGGCCGACCCGCAAACGGCCGAAGCCCTGGCCGACCTCGTCTTCGCCAAGGCCCCGGCCGACGCCCGCGATGCCTTCTCCCAGGCCACGGCGCGCACCTTCGCGGATTGCACGCAGTCGCAGCCCCCAAGCCGCCCCAAGCCTGGCGGCGTGGTCCATCTGGAGCGCCTACCCGAAGACGGCGACGAGGAGGACGGAGAGACCGGCGGGCCGCTTCGTTCCGCGCTGATCACGATCGTGGAGGACGCGGCCGCACGGCGCGGCCCCGGCGACGTGGCCGTTCTGGTGCGCTCCAACGATCAGGCCGCGCTCGTCAGCGACTGGCTCATGGCGCGCGGCCTACCCGTCATCACGGAAAACAGCCTGCACCTGAACCGGCATCCCACGGTCCGCCAGATCGCCTCCTTTCTCGCCTTCCTGGATTACCCCCTGGACGACGCGGCCTTCGCGGCCTTCATCTCGGGCAGCCTCTTCCTGGCTGAAAGCGGCTTTGACGCGCAGCGCATCCACGACCTCTTCGCCACACGCGGCCGCGATCCGCTCTACATCGCCTTTCGCACGGCCTTCCCCCGCGCCTGGGAAATCCTGATCGAGCCATTCTTCCGCAAATCCGGCCTCGTCCGCCCCTACGACATGGCCGCCGAGGTCGCGGCCGCATTCCGCGCGGCCGAGCGCGAACCTGGCAGCGAACTTTTCGTGCGCCGCTTCCTGGAAATCGTCCATCTCGCCGAGGAGAACGGCGCGGGTTCTCTGGCGGCCTTTCTCGAATTCTGGGCCGAGCATGGCGAGGAGGAGAAGGCGCCGCTGCCCGGAAACGTCGAAGCCGTGCGCGTGATGACCATCCACAAGGCCAAGGGGCTGCAATTCCCCGTGGTCGTGGTTCCGTTCCACGATTTCAGCGCCGCGCGCGTGGATACCCCGCACGAGGTCGTCTCCGTGCGCAATTCCACCTTCCTGGCTCCCATTCGCAGCGCGGCCGTGGGCGAACACCACTGGAAGGTGCGCGACCGCATGGCGCGCGAAAGCCTGAATCTGCTCTACGTGGCCTGGACCAGGGCCGAGGAGGAGCTTTACGGCTTCCTCCCGCCCGAGGCCGAGGCCGTCTCATCGCCCGGGCTCGCGGCCATCCAGGTCGTACTCGGGGACGATCTGGCAGGCGGCGTCATGACGCGCGGCCAGCGACCCGTGGCGACAAGACCCTATGCCGCCGCGCCCATGCCCGCGCCCCGCTCCCTGCCCGCGCGCGACGAGCCGACGGAACTCATGGCCTGGCTGCCGCGCCTTCGGGTATACCGCCACGCCGTGCACGGAGCGGCGGACGCCGAGGCCGCAAAGCGGGGCGAAGCCGCACACCGGGCCATGGAGTTGCTCGCCTTAGGCCTTGATCCGGCTGCGGCCGCCGCGCGGGCCGTGAACGAATTTCTGCCCGGTCCGCATGCGCCCGGCGCACGGGAGCGAGCAGTGGGCGAGATCGCGGAGATGACCGCCTGGGCCGGGGAATTGCCGGAGCTTCGGGAGGCCATCGCCCGTGGCAGGCGCGAGGCCGCGCTCATCGATGAGCGTGGCGCGACCCATCGCGTGGATCTTCTGCATGCGGACGCCTCGGGCACCTTGGTCGTCGAATACAAGACCGGCGGAGCGGCCCCGGCGCATCCGGTCCAGGTGCGGCGCTACCTTGCCCTGTGCGCGGCCATGCCGGAACTGCCCCGCCCCCTGCGCGGGCTGCTGGTCTACCTCGACGAGCGCCGCATCGCGTCCGTGGCCCTGGAGGCCTCATGACCGCGGCCCTGCCCTTCGAAATCATCCCCTGGCAGGAGGACTTCACGGCGAGTCTGGCCGCGCTGCTGCTGCGCGAATACGAGAGCGCTCTGGCCGACTGCCGCATCCTTTTCCCGCACCACCGCCCGGCCCGGTATCTGGCCCGGCACCTGGCGGGGCTGGCGGGGCGGCCCGTCGCCGCGCCGCGCATGCAGACCATGACCGAACTCATGGCCGAACTACGCGGCGCGCTGGCCCCCGAGCCGCTCGCCGTGGCGGGACAGCTTGATCGCGTGGCCCTGCTCCTTTCGGCCGTGCAGCGCCTGCGCGACGCGGACAAGGCCTTTTTGCCGGGGCTGCCGCTCGCGCCCGAACGATTTCTCCCCTGGGGAGTCCGTCTGGCCGAACTCATGGAAGAACTCATGCGCCACGGCCTGCCGCCGAAAGACCTCTTCCTGGGCGAGGACGACGCCCTGCCCGAGGCGCAGGCGCTCCTGGGCCATCTGCGCGCCATCTACGACGCCTACGTCGAAGCCCTGGGCGAACACGGCCTGACCACGCCCGGCAACGACTGCCGCATCGCGCTCTCTCGCCTCGACGACCTTCCCGGGCTGCAGGGCGACGCCCCTCTCCTGGCGGCCGGATTCCACGCCCTGACCGGGGCTGAGGACAGACTGCTCAACGCGCTGTGGCGACGCGGCGCGGCCCGCATCCTGTGGCATGCCGACCCCGGCGTCGCGCACGGAGACGGCCACTGGAGCCTTCAGGAACTTGTTCGCTGGCGCGAGCGCTGGGGCGCAGACGCGGTGCTGCTCGAACCGGCGAAACCGCAGACGCATGCCGTCCCAAAAGTGCGCTTCATGGAGGCCTACGACCGGCACTCCCAACTCCTGGCCCTGCGCCGGGAACTCGAACGCCTGCCCGAGGATCAGGCCGCCGCCGTGGTCGTGCCCGATACAGGCCTGCTGCCGCCCGTCCTGCATCACCTTCCCGAGCGCGACTGCAACATCTCCATGGGCTACCCCCTGGCCCGCGCAAGCCTGTGGCAACTCGTGGAGATCATCCTCGCGCTCCAGGAAGAGGCCCGGGACGAGACGCCTCGCCGCTACCCATGGCGGAGGCTGGCGGCCTTGGCGCGCCATCCTTACCTGAAGATGCTCGGGATCGAAGAAGACGTCCGCCTGCGTCCGGTTTTACGCCAGTGGGAAAAATCCCTGCGCCAGGGAGGCGGCTTCGTCGATCCCCGCTCCTTCATTCCCGACTATCAGGCGCTGGGACTCGGTGATGCGGCCGCAGCGCTCGAAGCCTTGCGTCGCGCGGTGCTTTCCCGTTGCATCGACGGTTTCGCGAACGTGCGCACCCTGTCCGATCTGGGCCGCGCCCTGGCCGGACTCGTCGATCTCCTGGTGACGCACGGGGAAGGACTGTGGCGCGATTATCTGCTCGACGCGGAGTGCCTGTGCCGCCTGCGCGACGCGGTGCTGCCGGAACTGATGCGCTCACGCCTGGCCGAAACGACGCTGCCCGCGCCCGTGCTTTTCGCCATCCTGCGCCAAATCACTGCGCTTGAACGCGTGCCCTTCGAACCCGAACCCATCACCGGACTGCAAGTCGTGGGCATGCTGGAGACGCGACTGCTGCACTTCGGCCAAGTCTATCTGCTCGACGCCACGGAAGAGCGCCTTCCAGGCACGCCCGAACACGACCCCCTGCTGCCCGACTCCCTGCGCGCCCTCCTCGGCCTGCCCGACATCGCCGCACGCGACTCCGTGGCCGCAGCGACCTTCTTTCGACTCCTGGCCGGGGCCAAGGAAGTCGTGCTCCTCTACCGGCAGGGCGAGACCAAGGGCGTGCTCGATACCGCGCCGGTGCGCAGCCGCTTCGTGGAGATGCTGCTCTGGGAGGAGGAGAAGCGGCGCGGCCGCCTCATCGAGCCGGGCGAGCCGCCGCTTGAGCGTGTCACCTTGCCGCTTTCGCCCATCCCTCGCGACGTGGGGGCCGTGGCGAAGACCGAGGCAGTGCGCGAAGCGCTGTGGCGACGGCTGCTCGCGCACGGCCTTTCGGCCACGGCCCTGGACGCCTACATGCGCTGTCCAAAGTCCTTCTTCCTGCGCCAGGTCTGCCGTCTGACCCCGCCCGAGGAAGCAGTGGGCGACGCCGATCCGGCCGCCCTGGGCGACCTCGTCCACCGGGTGCTGAAGGATTTCCTCACGCCGTATCTCGGGCAGGAGGTAACGCTTTCCGAGCTTTCCGGCGAGGAACTCGGCGAACGGTTCGCCCTCGCCTTGAAAGCCGAGGAATTTTACGCCGTCATGCCCTACGACGCCCGCGTCATCCTGGAGCGCACCGGCAGGGTGCGCCTGGGGCGCTTTTTGGCGCGGCAACCACGCGCGACCATCCTGGCTTTGGAGGAAAAGCTGTCGCTGGACGTGCCCCATGACGGCCGGATCATAACCGTGCACGGCATCATCGACCGCCTGGACAGACGCGAGGCGGGCCTGGTGGTGGCCGACTACAAGACCGGCAAGCCGCGCACGGCCAGGACAGGCCTTTGGGAAGCGCCCGACCTGTGGGGGGCGGTGGAGACCTGGACGCCGGATTCGGCCGTGGAACGCGACCCCTTGCCGCGTCTGGCCGAAATGGCCCGCTCGCTGCAGTTGCCGCTGTACATGACGCTTTGCCGAAAAGAGCACGGCGAGCCGCCGGTTGACGGGCTCCTCATCGCCCTGGGGCAGGACGGCAAGGAAATCTCCTATTTCCCGGCGAAGTTCTCCATGGCGGCACGCGAGCGCGTGGTCACGGAACAGATGCCCTTGTTGCTCGGCTTCTTGCTCCGTCATCTTCTTGAAACGCCGGTCTTTTCGCCGTATCCAGGCGACATCTGCCGGTACTGCGACGTGCGTGGCCCCTGCGGGGCCTGAAAGATCGTTGGCGACTTCCACCTTAATTACCGCCAAGGAGGCCGTATGAGAGTGTCTGAAGGAAGCATCGGCCGGATATTCGTCATCCGCCTGGAAGACGGCGACAAGCTGCCCGACTCCCTGGAAGAGTTCGCCCGGGAGAAGAATCTCTCCTCGGGGCTGTGTCTGCTGCTCGGCGGCGCGGGCGACGGCACCCTCGTCACCGGCCCGGTGGACGGCGAGGCCAAAAAGATCATCCCCATCCTGCACGCCCTGGGCGAAGTGCACGAACTGGCCGCCGTGGGGACCATCTTTCCCGACGCCCAAGGCGCGCCCAGGCTGCACATGCACGGCAGCTTCGGACGCGGCAACACGGCCCGCGTGGGTTGCGTGAGGCGCGGGGTGGACATCTGGCGTCTGGCGGAATGCGTGGTCGTGGAGATACTGGGCACGAACATGCGCCGCGTGGTCGATCCCGCGTTCGGCTTCGAAGTGCTTTCGCCGGAATAGCGCTCAATTCTCGACGTATTTGGCAGGAAATGTCATGCAAAACGTCACGAACTTGTTCTTGAAACGAACAAAGTATGAGCGTTGCCGATTCATCAAGCACTCAATGATACGCAACCGTTTGCCAAGGCGACGCTTCTTCATGTGAAAAAACATTCTTGGCTCAAGCTGTAGCCATGGAGCCCTCTTCTGGGTATAGGAGCTAACGTACCCAAAGATTCTGTTTGCAAGGAGGGCCTCATGCGTATGCAGACGAGCCTTGGCCGCACTGTCCTTCCTCTCCTGGGCGGTCCATTTATGGACGCCGGAGAGGCCCGTTCCATTCGACCCTGTCCGGCCTGTGCGGTGGACGCCGTGGACGGCCTGGGCTGCTACGGCGCGCGCATCCGCATGACGGGCAACGCCTTCAGGCCCGGCGACAGGCTCCTGCTGCACGGATTCAGAAATCAATCCACGGGCGAAGAAAACGCCGTACGGGCCGAGGTCGTGCGCTGCGCGGACGATCTGGTCTGGCTGGCTTTCGACGAGGAACTGCCGGACGCGTTCCTGCCGATGCAGGATCTCATGGTCTCGCAGCTTCTGCCGCTTTGCCCCGGCATATAAGCCACCTGTCGGCCTACTTTTTCTTGTTTGCGACCGCTCCCTCATCCGGGGAGGAGTGTCCGGCCGTGCTGGGGTCGCGCTTGTCGCGCGCCTTGGGATGCGCCTTATCGTAAGTCTGCATCAGATGCTGCAGATTGAGGTGCGTGTAACGCTGGGTGGTGCTCAACCGCTCGTGGCCGAGCAGTTCCTGCACGCTACGTAGATCGGCCCCTGCTTCGAGCATGTGCGTGGCGAAGCTGTGGCGCAGAGTGTGCGGGCTTATGCGCTGCGGCAGCCCGGCCAGCCCGGCCAGATTCTGGACGATGCGCGCCGCCTGACGCCGATCCAGCCTGCCTCCGCGAAGCCCGAGAAACAGCGCCCGTTCCTTCGCATCGCCAAGCAACGCGCCGCGCTGTCCCACATACCGCGCAAGCCGCGACAGTGCAGTCCGGCCGAGCGGCGCAAGCCGTTCCTTGCCGCCCTTGCCCATGACGCGCACGAAACCCGACGCTGGATCGAAATCGTCGATGTCCAACGAAAGCGCCTCGCTCACGCGAAGGCCCGCGCCGTAAAGCATCTCGGCCAAGGCAAGATCGCGGAGTCCTTCCGGATCGGGCGAGAGCTTCGCCTCCAGAAGGGCCAGGGCCTGATCCACGTTCAGGGCCTTGGGGTGCCGCTTGTCCTGCTTGGGGTTGCGCAAGCCCGCCATGGGGCTTGCGGCGAGCGTGTCCTGCCGCACGAGGAAGTCGAAGAAGCCGCGCAGGCTCGAAAGCTTGCGGGCCACGGAGCTTTTCTTGACGCCCGCGCGGTGAAGCCCGGCCAGAAAACCCCGCACGTGGTCCTTGCCCACCGACTCGGGGACGTCGAGGTCGACTCCAAGCCTCTCCAGATGCTCCGCGAACTGCTCCACGTCCTTGCCATAGGCCCTGCAGGTGGCCTCGGCATAGCCCTTTTCCACCGCCAAATGGTCAAGGTAGCGCGCAAGCAGCCCTGCCCCGCGCCGGTCACTTTCCATCGGTTCCGGAGCATCCATTGATGTCGGGCGAACCCTCTCGTCGGTCGAGGACATAGCAGCTCTTGGGGTTTTCCTTGGCCTTTTTCTTGAGCGCGCCGGCGATGGCCGAGGCCTCGCCAAAGTGCTTGAGACGTCCGTCAAGGTTGAAGACAACGGCGATGGACACGGCCATCAGCGGGAAGTCGCGTACCTGCCCTTGCCTGTCCGTGGAGCGGATGAAACCTTGGGCGCGGTCGTCGTTGTCGTAAAAAAGAGGCACGATGTCGTCGAAACTCTTGATGATCCGCTTGCATGCTTCCTCCACGACGCCTGGAGGAGTGATGAAGACGAAATCGTCGCCGCCCACGTGCCCCACGAAGGTCTTGGCCTGGGCGAATCCGCGAATGGTGTTGACGATGACCCGCGCGGCCATGAGCAGCACCTCGTCTCCGCGGGAGAATCCATACTTGTCGTTGAAGGACTTGAAATAATCCAGATCGACGTAGGCCAGGGCGAAATCCTCCTGGCGGTCGATGAGTTCCTGGATGCGCTGGATGATGCTCGTGTTGCCCGGCAGCTTGGTCAGGGGATTGGCGTCCATGCCGCGCATGGCTCGCGAGAGCGTCAGGCACACGCGGCCGCGTACATCGTCCGCCTGGTAGGGGGCGACCAGGAAATCGTCGCACTCGATGCGCCCGAAATCCACGCCTTGCGCCAGATCCTCGGGCTTGAGGCAGACGATGACGGGCAACTGGCGGTAGACGTTCTCGCTCTTGACCAGCGCGGCGACCTCAAGCCCCGAGAGGTCGGGCAAGTCCTTGTCCACGATCAGAAGGTCCGGGGGTTCGTTGAAAAGGGTCTCGATGGCGGAGCGGCCCCGTTCGAAGAAGACCCATTCCATGTCCCCCGAACTCCAAAGCGATTGCAGAAGGATGCGCAGCCCGGCGTCGGAGGAGATGCAAAAGACCCGCTGACGCCGTTGGAATTTGCATGCTGCGGGGGTCATCATGCGGGCCTCAGGCGAAGTTCAGGTCGGCGACGTCCACGAGCTCGCGTCCCAGTTGGTCCATGATCTCTTCGAGATCCTGCGTCCGCAGCTTGAGCTGCTTGAGCGCCTCGGGCTTGAGCACGGGTACCTGATCGTCGCCACCCGAGCCGAACTCGAAGACCCTGACCAGGAAGTCGCCGATATGCACCACAGCGGCTATGTCTGGATAGAGTTGCGCGAGTTGGGGCTTATGATGGTAGGACATGCCTTCCTTGAGATTGGGCGGCAGGTGCCAGTTGTCCGAAAGCCAAGCGTTGATGCGGTCGTGGCCAAAACCCATGACGTCGCGCTCGGCTTCGAAATAGGACAAATCCTTGCTCGCCACGGTCTCCACCACGGCTCGCTCCATCTCGGGAAGCTGCACGGAGAGAACCACCTTGCCCAGGTCGTGCAGGAGTCCGGCCACGGAGTATTCCTCCGGGTCCTTGAAGCCCGCCTTGCGGGCAATGCAACTGCACGCCAGGGAGCAACCCACGCTGTGCTCCCAAAGGCCCTCCATGGACTTGACCATCATGTCGAAGACTGAGGTCGAGATGATGATGCCCCGGATGACGTTAATGCCCAAAAGCACAAGCGCGTGCTGCACCGTGCCGATGCGTCCCGGAAAGCCGTAGATGGGCGAGTTGACCATCTTCAAGACCTTGGCCGAGAGCACTTGGTCCGTGGAGATGAGCTTGGCGATGTCCTCGATGGAGGATTCGGGGTTGTCCAAAAGCTCGGTGACCTTGTCCAACACCTTGGGCAGCGTGGGCAGGCTCTTGACTTCGAGGACGATATCGCGGGTTTCGCTCTTCAGATCGTCGGCCACGTCGTCCTCGTCATTTCTGGCCGTTGCCGGTCCCATTTTTTTCCGCCGCCCGGGCTGCACCTTCGGCGGCTGCACGCAACTCGAAATAACGGGTCAGAAATTTCTTCACGCGCATCATCCATTCGTCATTCCCGTGCCTGCGAAAAAGATGGTCCAGCCTCTTGAGCCGTGTCGCGGCCGAGGTATCGGCGCCGATGCCCTCCAGAACCACGGGATTGCCTTCCACGGTGACGGCATCCACCTTCATGTTCTCAAGGCGGTAGATCAGGGAATCCGTGAGTTCCGCACCCTCGGCCACGATGACGATGCCGCCGTCCTTAAGGACCGGCTTGGCCAACTTCATGCCGGGCGCGGCAAGCTTGAGGGGTATCTTTTGCATGGCGTCGCGGGTTGTGAAAGGAGACGAAACATTCGTCCCGCATCTATGCCCGAGAATAATACATGCCCGGCCATTGCTTCACAAGCCCTGTGATCTCCAGCTCCATGAGCAACGCGCTGACCGAGGCCGTCTCGGCCCCGAGCCCGCGGATTACGGCGTCGATGTGCAGCCGTTCGCATCCGCCCAGCAGGTCGAGCACGGCCCGCGCCTCGCCGGAGATATCTGCCGGGATCTCGGTCTGTGCGGGGGACGCGGCGACAGACGCAGCCGCTGGCAGACCCTTACTTGATCCGCTCGCCTTGGCGAAGACCCTGGCCCGTTGCGCGTCCTCTCCCGCGCCCGGCCTCGGGGACTGTGCGGTTTGCCCTCCGGGTGCCGGAGACGCCGTGCCGGTTGCGGCCTCTGGCCGGTTGGCGGCAGGCGCTTCCGCCGCCCTGGCGAGGCGCGTCTCATCGAGCAGCAGATGGGCCAGATGATAGCGCAGGGCGCGCAGAATGCATTCCGCGCCGCTCACGGGGTGCGCGCCATGGGCAATGAGCTCGTTGCAGCCGGTGAAGGTGGGATCGTCGATGCGACCGGGCAAGGCGAAGACCTCCCTGCCCTGCTCCATGCCCTGGCGGGCCGTGATCAGGCTGCCGCTGCCCGGAGCGGCCTCCACGACCCAGACTCCGAGCGCGAGCCCAGCAATGATGCGGTTGCGCACGGGGAAATGCCCCGCCTTGGGCATGGTTCCCGGCGCGAACTCCGAGACCACCAGGCCCCGATCACACAAGGCCCTGTACAAATCGGCGTTGGTCTCGGGATAGATGCGGTCGAGCCCTGAGCCGAGCACGGCGATGGAGCCGCCCACTCCAGCCAACCCGCCCAGATGGGCCTGCCTGTCGATGCCGTAGGCCATGCCCGAGACGATGCAAAGCCCCGAGGCGGAAAGCTCGCCGCAGATGCGGCGGGCGACCTGCAATCCATAGCGCGAGCACATGCGGGCGCCGACCACGGCCAACGAAGGGGCGCACAGGAGCGACACGTCGCCGTCGTAATAGAGGATTGCGGGTGGATCGCTCATCTCCCGCAGCCGTTCTGGATAGCGCGCCTCAGTGAGCACCGTGCGGCGCATGCCTCTGGCCTTGGCGGCCTCGTATTCATCGTTCGCGCCGTCGCGCCAAACGCGCGAAGTGAACGCTGCGGCCACGGCGGGCCGGGCGAGTTTTCGCTCGGGCCATTCGACGGCCTTGCGCGCAGCCTCGACAAAGCTGCCATAGTTCTGCGCCAAGACAGCGCAGGTCGCAGGGCCGACTCCTGGCGTATGCCGCAAGGCGAGCGCGGCCCGGTATTCGTCGTGCGCGTCGAAACTCATGGGCCGGTAAGTCTGACCGTCCGCGTTACTGTGGCAACTGCCGCAACATGGCCTTGGCCTTGGTCGCGGAGTCGGCCTTCGGGTACTCGTCGAGCACGGCTTGCAGGTAGAAGCGGGCGTTGGGGATATCGCCAAGCTTCTCGTAAGCATAGCCGATCTTGAGCAGCGCGTCCGGGGCCTTGGGATGTTTGGGGTGTTTCTCCAGCACCTCTCGGAAGGTCAGGATGGACTGAGCGTAGCGCTTCTCGCCGTAATACGTTTCACCGAGCCAGTAGAGGGCATTGGGCGCAAGACCGCTGTCGGGATGGCGCTCCAGGAAGTTGGTCAGGATTTCCCGGCCCGAGGCGTAGTTCTCGCCCATAACCTGACGCACGCCCTGCTCGTAGAGGGCTTGCTCGTCCACGGCGGTCAGCCTGGGAGCAGGCGCTGGTTCGACGGATGGAGCAGGAGGCGTCACGGGCGTGGCGGGCAGCGTCGGCGCTTCAGGCTGCGGTGCGGGCGCGGCGGAAATCGCTCCCACGTCCGCCGCAAGGCGCATCCGCTCCTCAAGACGGCTTACGCGTTCTTCCAACACGGCGAGTCTGGCAGCGGTGTCCTTCTCCATACGCTGCAGGTCGGCGTCTTGGCGGCGCTGCTCTTCCTGAAACTGGAGAAAGCCGTCCTCGATATTACGCAGACGCCATTCCTCACTTCCAGGGGCGTCGTTTTTCGCGGCGGCGCATCCGCCGAGCATGGCAAGCATGGCAAACACAATCAGCACCCGGGGCATGCGTCTCCTCCCGCTGTCGCAAATTTTCACGGCCATGACCGCTAGTAGGGATAGGCGTAATCGCCTCACGAATCAAGTGCACACGGTCACACGCGCTGCCGATGAACGGTTTATCCCTTGCGCGGCGCGGCCTTTTGAGGCAGAACACCCCCCGTAACGCTGACACCAGAACCGGAGGCCGGGCATGCCCTTCTCCACTGCCGACATGCTGCTCGCGGCCAATGCGCTGCCCCTGTCCTTCAACCTGATCCTGTGCCTTGCGGCCGTTGCGCTGCCTGCCATGGCGGGCATCAACGAGCTGAGTGCGCATTCGCGCAGGCAAGTCTTCGCCAGGAGATCCGCCCAACAAACCTCGCCGCTGGGGCTTGTCCTCATTGGCTATACGAGTTTAGTGGCGGGTGGCGCGGCCTACATGATCGCCACCCGCAGCGGAGGCGACCTTCTGGAGGCGTTCGCCCTGCCCGCGCTCGCTCCTCTGGGCGCGTGGATACTGCTGGCAGTGATCCACGCCGTGACCTGGAAGTCCACGAAGGGTCAGCCTGTCGCCCATGCGTTCCTGGGCCTGCTGGCTGGGGCGAGCGGCCTTGTCGGCGTGCACGCCGTGGCGGCGCTGGCCCGGGCCTCGCTTGGTCCAGTGCATGCTGGATCGGATGGCGGCCCCGATGTGGGAATACTTTTGGCGCCAGCGATTGCCGATGCACACTGGCCGATCCTGGCACACCTGACCCTGGTGGCCTTTGCGGGTGCGGCGGCAATCTCCATCATCTGGCTCTTCCTGCGCCGCAACAAAGACGACTGGGGGCGCGACTATTATGTCTTCGCCATGCGGCTCGCATCGAGTCGGGCAAGCCTCGCCCTGTTCGCCGCCATCTGCGTGCAAGGCTGGCTCGTGGCCTCCCTGAAAAACGTTCCTCCCGCCATCCTGATGCGAAACGACATCGGCCTACCCTGGGCAGCAGGGCTCGTGCTCGGCGCAGTGGCGGCCTGGCTTTTCTTCAGACTGTCGCGCAGCGAACACCCTATGCGGGGCAAGGCCTCGGCTGCCGCAGCCATCGTCTGCTTGTGGCTTATGGTCGCAGGCGAGATATTCTCCCTGCTCCGCTATCTCCTGCTCATGTTCTGACCAACGAGATTCTGGCAACGAAAAAGCCCGGTGCAGCTTCTAGCGCGCCGGGCTTTTTCGTGAACATCGAACAGGACGAGCGGGACTACCGCGCGGTCTGGGCCGCGATGCCGTAAACCTCGTGCGGATCGAGGATCAGGACCACCGAGCCGTCGCCCATGATCGTCGCGCCGGAGATGCCCTTGAGGTCGAAGTCAGCCAGATAGGCCCCAAGCGGCTTGATGACGATCTCTTGGCGCTCCAGGAGCCTGTCCACGACCATGCCGAGTCTGCGGTCGTTGTCCTGGAGGATGACCATGGGCAGAATGGAGCGCTTTTCGCCCGTACGCTCAATGCCGAGCATCTCGGCCAATTCCACGACGCCGATGACTTCGCCGCGAAGCTCCAACGCCTTGCGCTTGTTCACGTCCGTAAGGCGGCGGGCCTCGATTTTCGTGGTCTCAGAGACCGCGTCGAGCGGGATGGCGAAGGTCTCTTTGCCGACCTTGACCATGAGCGCGTCGATAATGGCCAAGGTGAGCGGCAACGAGAGCGTGATCTTGGTGCCCTTGCCCACCTCGGAGGAGATGGCCACATTGCCCTTGAGATTCTTGATGTTCGAGCGGACCACGTCCATGCCCACCCCGCGTCCGGAAATGTCGGTGACCGACTCGGCAGAGGAGAAGCCCGGCGCAAACACCAGTTCGATCGCCTCACGATCATCGAGCAGCGCTGCCTGTTCGGCGGTGATCACACCCTTGCGCACTGCCACCTGCCGCATCTTCTCTGGATCGATGCCCCGGCCGTCATCCTCGACTTCGATGGCCACGGAATTTCCCTTGTGATAGGCGCGCAGATAGACGTGGCCGGTCGGGCTCTTTCCATTGGCCACACGCTCTTCCTCGCCCTCCAGGCCATGGTCCATGGAATTGCGGATCATGTGCACCAAGGGATCGCCGATCACCTCGACCACGCTCTTGTCGAGTTCGGTGTCCTCACCTTCCATGAACAGTTCGACGTTCTTGCCGGTCTTGCGGGAGATGTCGCGCACCAGACGAGGGAAGCGGGAGAACACCGTGCCCACCGGGACCATGCGGACGTTCATGATTGTGTCCTGAAGATCGTCGGAGATGCGGTTCATGGCGTCCGTGGTCTCGATGAGGCTCTGGGCCACCTCCTGGACGTCCACCTGCCCATCTTCCAGCGAACGGGCGAGCATGGCGAAACGGTTGCGGTTGATGATCAACTCGCCGATGAGGTTCATGAGGTGGTCAAGTTTTTCGTGGTCCACACGGATGGTAGACGAAGACTTGGGCGCGGCCGCGCCCTTGGTTGCCGCAGCCTGCTCGTCCGCATCCGATTTGGAAGCCTGGGGCCGTGGAGCCTGCGGTTTCGTCTCTTTAGACGTGATTTTCTTCTCGGGTTCGGGTGCGGGTCCTGCGGCAGCCCTCTTCTCTATCTTCCGCTCGGACTCGACATCGGGTTCTGGAGCGGATGTTTTCACGGCTGCGGTTTCGAGGGCGGGAACCTCGGGCAATGTCTCTTCCAGTTTTTCCCCAGTTAACTCAGAAATCTTGGCCTTGAGCATGTCCGCAAGGATGTCGCACTCCTGGTCCAGGATATCGATCATAAGGCCGAAATCCAGATCGGACTTGCGTGCCTGATCGACCAACCCGGCGGTCCTTTCGGCCGTGACCCGGATGTCTTCAAAGCCCATGTATCCGGCCGAATTCTGCACCGTGATCAGGCTGCGATACAGGCCGTCCACAAAGTCGGTGTTCGAGCTGTCATTGCGCAGGGTGTTCAACGCCAGAGCCATGTTCTCGATCTGCTGCTGGTTGGCCTGGGCGAAAATGTGCACATCTTCGGGATCGAACCCTTGGGCGGCAGCAGGAAGCGGGGCAATCTCGGCCTGCGGCGTTTCTTCGGGCTGAGGCTCCGGCTCGGCGGGCAGGATATCTTCGATGGTCAGCGTCTCGGCCGCGCCGTTCAGGAATTCGCCGGTTTCGGCCGCAATCTGTAGTTTGCGAACGATGAGCCGTGTGTCGGAGGGCGTCACGGAGGTGACCTGGGTGTCGATACCGCCGATGAGTTCGTCGATGGCGTCCACAGCCGCCAGAAGAAGATCGATCATGGGTTGCGACGGGGCGAGTTCCCCCTTGCGCACGCGGTTCAGGAGCGTCTCGGCCTCGTGAGTCAGGGCGTTCAATTCCTTGTAGCCGATGATCCCGCTGTTGCCCTTCAAATTGTGAAAATAACGGAAGATGTCGTTGACCAGATCCGAGCCGCTGTCCGGATCCTTTTCCAATTCCACCAATGCCCCGTTGACATTCTCGACGATCTCACGCGCTTCTTCCATGAAGTCAGCAAGGTGCCCCTCGCCGATGACGGTGAGCTTGTACGTTTCGGCTTCGTAGGGTGGCAGATCGGGCAGCGGCTCGGCAGCGGAAGCTTTCGGAGCCGGGGCTTCGTTCAAGCCGGACATATCGTCGTCTGACTGCTCGAAGGGCGCTTCAGGCCGCGCCGCAGTCGCCGGGGAGGTGACAGCGCTGGCGAGCAAGGCTTCGATGTGGGTCACGATGGGCTTGACGTCGATATCGCCCTCTGTTCCAGCGCTTTCGAGGCTTTCGATCATCACGCGCAAGGCATCCGTGGCGGAAAGGATGACGTCCATCATTTCCGTGGTCACGGAAAATTTTCCGTTGCGAAGCTCATCGAGAATATTTTCGGCCTTGTGAGCCAGACTGTTGATCTTGTTGAGCCCCAGAAAGCCGGACGCACCCTTCAGGGAGTGCATAGGGCGAAATATGTCGTTCAAGAGTCCGAGGTTGTCGGGAGCCTTCTCCAGTTCGAGCAGGTTCGGCTCGATGGTCTCAAGATGTTCCTTCGCCTCGACAATGAAGTCCGCGAAAATTTCAGGATCCATGAAATCCTGGCTCATTGAGGCTCCCTATGGGGTTTCGTGCCCGTTCATTTGCATATGCCTTGCCTACCAGGGCAACTCCTCGCACTTCTATCCTCGTCTGAAAAACTTGTCATCCCGGCGTGATGGCGATTGGCTACCGGAATGCTCCGGCATTGGCGCCTAGCCGAGCAACATCTTCACGTTTTTGACCAGTTTCTCGGGCTGCGCAGGCTTGACCATGTACAGGTTGGCTCCGAGGTTGAGGCCCATCTGGATGTCCTTTTCCTGTCCTTCGGTGGAAAGCACTATGATCGGGATATCCCGGTAGGCCTCCTGCTCGCGTACGCTGCGGATGAAGGTGAATCCGTCCATGCGAGGCATGTTCACGTCCGAGATGATGAGATCGAACTCGCTCGAATAGAGCTTTTCGAGACCGTCGAGTCCATCCTCGGCCGTAATCACCCGAAAGCCTTCCTTCTTCATGA
Source organism: Alkalidesulfovibrio alkalitolerans DSM 16529 (assembly GCF_000422245.1). Taxonomy (NCBI): domain Bacteria; kingdom Pseudomonadati; phylum Thermodesulfobacteriota; class Desulfovibrionia; order Desulfovibrionales; family Desulfovibrionaceae; genus Alkalidesulfovibrio; species Alkalidesulfovibrio alkalitolerans. Next base: position 155,721 of record NZ_ATHI01000028.1, on the reverse strand, counting down.
TGAAGGCCACGAGATTGCGCACGGTTTTGGAGTCGTCCACGATGAGGATGTTCTTGGACATGGCACCCCTCCCTATTTGGCCAGAACCCGCGCCACGAGTCGGTCGACCGAGATGATGTTGATGAGCCTGTCGTCCTTTTTCAAGATGCCCGCAAGATGATCGGCCCTGATGCCCACGCGGGCCTCGATGCCCCACTCGATCTCCGGCTGCGTCGCCCTGTACATGGTCACTACCGAAGTCACGATCATGCCCATCTGCAGCCCTTTGTGGCCGCAGACAATGATGAAGCGATCGCCCGAGACGTCGCCACCCATGCCGAGGAGGGCGCGCAGGGAGATGAGCGGCGTGACCCTGCCCCGCAGATTGATGACACCCTCCACGAACGACGGTGCGGCTGGAAGCCTCGTGGGGGGCACGGCACGGATGACTTCCTGGATGGTGATGATGGGTACGGCGAATTCCTGCTCGTCCACGCGAAAGCTGACGAGCTGCAATTCCGTTTCACGTTTGAGTTGATCGTCCAGGCCGGGGTCTTCGATATCCGTCACTTGCTTTCTGGCTGTGGAGGCGGCAACGGGCGCGACGAATCCCCCCACACTATCCGCGTCGCGTGGATCGTATCGTTTCAAGGACGAAACGTCGGGCGCGCCCGCCATGCCCAGGTATTTTTCCACGAAGGCCTGTTCGGCCGCCGTCAGTCCGCCTTGGCCTTTGTCGGCCTCGGGCGGCCGCACGCTTTCTTCGAGGTATTCTTCGGGTGTCTTCATGATTCCATGATTTCCTTGGCCAGAAGCGTATATTCGAGCGCCCCCCTGGCCGATGGGTCCACGTCGAAAATGACCTTGCCGCGGGCCGATGCCTCGCGGAATTTGGTGTCCACGCCGATTACCGTGGCGAACATGTTCCCCTTAAGCTTTCCGCGCACCAAGTGCAGCACCCTGCGGCAGGCACCCGCTCGTCTATCGAACATCGTCGCCAAAGCCTTGTAGCGCACCGGCTCGGGCATGACCCGGTTGATGGTACGCACCGTGTCGAAAATGAGCCGTAATCCGTGCAAAGCCAGAAAATCGGTCTGTACCGGAATTATCAAAAGATCGCAGGCAACCAAGGCGTTGACCAGCAGCACACCCACGTGCGGCGGACAATCAAGGAGCACGTAGTCGTATCGGTCGCCCACATCCTTCAAAGCTTCCTTGAGGATCAGCCCCTTGTTGGGTCTGTCTCGCGTATCGACTTCCAATTCGGAAAGACGGATGTGACCGGGAACCACATCCATGCCCGAATCCTCGTGCCGCACCACGATTTTGTCCCATATCGCCGGATCGTGAGTTTTTTCGGCAAACAGGTCGTGCAGCGTATGCGCGGTCTCTTCCGGAAAGAAGGCCATGTGGATGGAGGCGTTGGCATGCGGATCGAGATCCATGATCAGCACGCGCTTTCCAAGCCGCGAAAGCGCCGCACCCAGCGTAAGGGCCGTGGTGGTCTTGCCTACCCCGCCCTTTTGATTGGCGATCGCCAGCACCTTGGCCACAAGCGTTCCTCCTCCCTTGCCCGAACCGTAAAACGACGCGACTAGCTTTGTCCCTCACGCTCCTGCTGTTCTCGCATGAGTTTTTGAATGAGATTGCGCAATGCACGCCAGTCGTCCTGATCCACGTCGAGAAAGCGGATGCCCAGAGAATAGCCGGGAGCGTCAGTACGGTCCTCCACCCACATGATCTCGGCAATGGCCTGCAGATACTGCCCGGCATCGCATTCGAAAACCTTGAGAAATCCTGGATGATATTTATTCAGGCTCGGAATGAATATCTTCACCGTCACCTTGTCGCCTTGTTCGAAACGCTCCGAACATTCCACACGAATCCCGCCAGCGCTGATATCGCTGCACGAAACCTCATGCGTCTTTTGCTGCACCAGAGGAAACTTGAATTCCTTGACCTCGACCCGGAAGTTTTTCGGCAACCTGTCGTACTGCCTGCGCTCCGCCGCTGTCGGCATCCTATTCCTCCTTCCTGTAGACGATGGCTCCTGGATGATGCACGGGTTTGAACGCTCTCGTGATGTTGTGCAACGACTCCGAATGGCCGATTAGGAGATAGCCGCCGGAGACGAGGTTGTCGTAGAACGCGCCGATGACGCGCTTCTTAACTTCGTCGTCGAAATAGATGATGACGTTGCGACAAAACACAATGTGGGAACGCTCCAGGCGTTTGCATTGCGCCTTGTCGGAAAGGTTGATCTGCCCGAAGGTCACCAATTGCTTGATCTCCGGAACAATTCTGTACTTGCCGTCCTCGGCAATGAAGTAGCGCTGCACGATGTCTTTTGGCGTGGTGCGTAGCGAATAGTCTGTGTAAACCCCGCGGCGTGCGGAGAGAAGCACGGCCTCGGACAGATCGTTGGCCGCGATGCGGATGTTCCACTGGCCGAGTTCTCCCCGCAGCACTTCGTGCAGGATGATGCCGATGGTATAGGGCTCCTCACCGGTGGAGCAGCCCGCGGACCAAATGCGCAACGTCCTCGACCCTTTGGCCTTGATGGCATCAAGCACCTCGGGCAACACCTTGTCCTGAAAAACCTTCAGTTGCGGAGGATTGCGGTAGAAGCTCGTTTCGTTAGTGGTCGCCGCCTCGAAGAGTTTGTTCAGTTCCTGCTGGCGGCGGGGATCGTACTGCAAATAATGATAGTATTCGCCGAAATTCTTGAGATTCAGATGCTTGATGCGGTTGGCAAGCCGATTTTCGAGCAGGTACTTGCGATTGTCCGCGATGTAGATGCCGCTCTTGTCATAAACGAAATCTCGCAACAGCACGAATTCCTCGTCGGCGATCTTCAACTCTTTGCCGAGCGTGATGGACTTTGAAAACAACGACATTTATTGGTCCTCGTCCCGAGACCTGATGGCGGACACGGCTTCCTCGGCCGCGGCGGCGAGTTCCGGATCGTCGCCCCCGGTGGCGTCGAGGAGCGCCCGAAAGGCCGATTGGCCTCCGATCGCCCCCAGGCTCTCGATGACTTTCAGCGCCACGAGTTTGTTATCGCTCGACAAAAGCGCCACGAGACGGGGTACTGACCGCGATTCCTTGCGGGCTGCCAGGGCCTCCATGGCACGGATGCGCACCCAGTCGTCCTCGTCGTTCAAGGCGGCCAGCAGACGTTCGGACGCCTCGGGCATCTGCATGCGACCGAGCAGTTCGACCACGGCGAGCCTGACCGCGCCGTGCTCGTCGTTCAAAAGACTTATGACCGAGGGCAGGCATTTCTCTCCGTAAGCGCAAATCTCGGCGATGGATTCAACGGCCACCTTGCGGATGTCGGGAATGTCGTCGCGCAGGGCCGCATTCAGCTTGTCCAGGCTCTCGGCCCGTCCCATCTTGCCCATGGCGTAAACAGCCATCAGACGATGAATCGGATCGGGGTCCTCGAACAGGGCGTCAAAACGCGCCGCCATCTCGTCTCCGCCAAGGGCGATGCAAGCTTCGAGCGCGGCTTCCTTGACGTCGTTGTAGGGATGGTCGAGAAAACGGAACATGGCCTCGCCCGCTTCGCGCCTTCCGACGACGGTTCCCAGAAACTTCAAGGCGCCCTTGAGCACCGTGCCGTCCTGGTGCCGCGCCAGGACATCCACAAAGAAGTCTCCAGCTTCCATTCCAGCGACGCGCAAAAGTGCGAGCACGACCTCCCGTTGCAGATCACGATCCAGCCGCCAGAAAGCGTCCATGAGCAGTCGGCAGACTTCCTCGCCGCCGATGCGGGCCATGACGTCCACGGCGATGCGCACCTTCTGCGGTTCCCCCCCCTGCCTGACGGCAGCGGCGAGGGAACGCGTGAGTCCCATGCGAGCCAGACTTTCGATGGTCCGTTCAAGACGCTCGGGCTCGGCGTCGATGTTCATAGTTGAGGCAATGTCCAAAATCTCCGCCGAGCCTTGCTCCCCGCCCATGTAACCAAGGCCGAGGATGGCCGCGTCCTGAACGTCCGCCTCCTCGTCGCGCAGGGCCACAAGGAGATAATCGCGGAACTTGTCGCGGTCGCGTTCGGAGAGCAGGGACAAGGACTTGCCGCCCAAAATCTTGACGATGGCTTGGACGATCTTGTTGCGAAGGGCAGCCGGACTCTGGTCCAAACGTTTGAGTAGCATGGTCGACGCCTTGACGTTGCCCATTTCGCCGAGGGCTTCGACAATTATCGAAGCCACGAGGTCCGAAGCACTGTCGAGCGATTTGACGAGGACATCGATGCTCGATTCGTCACGAATCTTGGTCAACGCCTCGACGACAGCGAACTGCACCCATTCGTCATCACCCATGGCCTTGTTCAGGCACTTGGCTGCCTCCGGCATGGCCAGATTGCCCAGCGAGACGGCCGCCTGGTAACGCACGTTGACCTCGGGATCCTTGAGCAGGCTCTCGCACAACGGAGCCACGGCCAACACGCTGCTTGTCGAACCAAGGATGTCGGTGGCGAAGATCCTGATATCGGGATCCTCATCGTGCAGTATCTCGACCAGGGAAAGAAAATCCTGGTTGCCCACCTGGCGCAGGATGTCCATGGCCAAGTTGCGCACGGGCGGGTCTTCAGAGTGCAAAAGCGGGATCATGGCCCTCACCGTGACGCTACCGCCGATCTGGCGCAGCGCATGATCCACGGCTTCCTGAACGCCCAGATTGCTGCTCTTCAGTAACCCGGTCAGCAGGGGAACCGTGTCCTCGCACCCCGATTCCCCGGCCCGGTAAGCCGCCTCGCGCAGAACTTCATTGTCCTCGCTACGCAGCAACTCCAGAAGTTCGGGACAACCCGTCATGACTTCACCCCGCGTCTTGAAAACGGTCCGACGCCCGGCATTCGCACGCGACGCGGCGCGTTGGGCGGCGCATGGCATCGACCGTCATTTGTAGATGTTCGCCAGAATGGCTTCGGACATCTCTTCGATATCCACGATTTCGTCGGCAAGCCCCGCATCGACGATGGCCTTGGGCATGCCGTAGACCACGCAGGAGGCGTCGTTCTGGGCCAGGGTGCGCCCTCCCCTGCCCTTCAAGGCTCGAATTCCCTCCAGCCCGTCGTTGCCCATTCCGGTCATGATCACGCCAAGACCTCGCTTGCCAACGCCTTCGGCCACGGAGCGGATGAGTTCGTTGGCAGAGGGCTTATACAGCGCCTCGTGAGGCTCGGACGACACGACCAGATCGATGCGGCTGACCTTTTGGTCGATGCGCAGATGCCGTCCTCCAGGCGCCACGTAGGCCGTTCCGGGCGTCAGCCTCTCGCCATCCTCGGCTTCCTTGACAGTGAGCTGGCAGATACTGTCCAGTCGTTTGGCGAAAGGGCCGGTGAAGGCTGCAGGCATATGCTGGGCAATGAGTATCGCAGCCGGAAAGTTGCCGGGCAGCCCCGCGAGAACCTTCTGTACGGCGGGCGGTCCACCCGTTGAGACGCCGATGGCCACCACGTCGCGCACCACTGGTCCGGCTGGTCTCGGAGCCTCGCGTCGGGGGGACTCGGGTCGTGCGGCGGTTTCACGGGACGTCGGCGGCACCGGAGCGCGAGCGACAGGAGTGGGGCGAAGCGCCCGGATTCGCCGCTTGGCGACGTATTTGACCCGTTCGCGCAATTGATCCTCGATCTTGATGATGTCGAGGGAGACTTTGGAAAGCTGTTTGGGAATGAAGTCGACCGCGCCCAGTTCCATGGCCTTGAGTGTGGCCTCGGCCCCTTCGGTGGTCAGAGAGCTGACCATGAGCACCGGACGGGGCATTTCCATCATGATGTGTCGGAGGGCTGTCAGGCCGTCCATGACCGGCATCTCGATGTCGAGCGTCACCACGTCGGGCTGATGCCGCCGAATTTTCTCAAGCCCTTCCTCGCCGTTGCGGGCGGTATCCACGACCTTGATTTCTGGATCCTTCTCCAGCATGGCGCTGATGGCCTTGCGCATGAAGGCGGAGTCATCGACCACGACAACCGTTATCACAATTCGTTCTCCATCACGGCGTATGAGGGTGGCGGCCAGATTCTCGCTCGCCGGAAACGGCGTGAAAAACGGCCCAAATCCGCGCCACGCTGCTCATAGTGTGTACCAACTTGCTTCAAAAAACAAACGCAAATACGCACGGACGGAGCGGCCGAAACGTCGCCCCCCGCCGCCGAACGCAACGCCGAAGATAGCCGCAAAGTCGCGGTGTCTTCAAGCGCCTTGCCGCCGAACCCAAACCGCCCTGTGGGGGAAATGGCGGAGGATTTTGCGAAGGACTTCATTATCCCTTGCCAAAGGCCGCCAAATCGCATAATCAGACCTCCCTCACAAGCGGGATGTGGCTCAGTCTGGTAGAGCGCCGCGTTCGGGACGCGGAGACCGGAGGTTCAAATCCTCTCATCCCGACCAGAAATGCCAAAGGGCTGGGCCTTCTGCTCAGCCCTTTTTTCCGCCGATCAGAAATCCGGCAGGCTTGCAATCGCCCGGACGGCGGCACGACGCCACCTCACCCGACCTAGCTCCTCGTTCCGCCTCCAACGCCGAAAAACATACTGCAGAAGTCTGAATTGTTGCATATCATGAGAAAATCGCTGAAAAACATTCTTTGCCCACATTGATTTGCTTGTCAGTAATCCCCGTTCCAGGCTATCTTTCGGGTGGAGGGGTACAGTTCATGACAACACGTCCCGTGATACTTGGAGTTCTCGGCTCCACGCTGCTCTTCGCGCTTGCTGCGCTCGTGCTCGCGATCTTCGACTCGCCCATTCCGATCTGGCTCCTCGCCCTGCTCGCCCTGGCCTCGGCGGCATCGCTCGCCATGGCCGTCCATACGACGGGAGCGGTCGCCTCCTTGACGGCCATGCTCCCCGCCGCCCGCGAAGGCGCGCTCTCCCCATCGAAAGCAGCCGATTTCGCTGGCGACTATGGGCTCCTCGCCTCAGGGCTCGCCGAACTTTCCGGCTGCATCAAGGATTCCCGATCCTGCCTGGACGAAAAAGACAAAGCCGTGGCGACCCTGCGCCGCGCCAGTGAAGAAGCCGTGGCGCAGGCACGCGAGGCATCCCGCTTGGCTGAAAAATCGCGCGCCGACTATCTTTTGAATGCCGCGACCAAGCTCGAAAACGTGGTCAGTCGCGTCATGGCCTCGGCCGGAGAACTCTCCAACGAGATGGAACGCATTTCAGACGGCGCCGACGTTCAGCGCCAGAGGATGCTTGAAACCTCGACCGCCATGGGCGAGATGAACATGGCCATCGGCGACATCTCCAAGAGCTCTTCCGACGCCTCCGTAAGCGTGGAGCACGCCAAGGAGCAGGCCGGGCACAGTGCGCGGATCGTCGCCGAAGCCATCACCGCCATAGGCAAGGTCAACGAGGCCACCACAGCGCTCAAGCACAACATGACAAGTCTCGGCGAGAAGGCCAGCTCCATTGATCAAGTCATCAACATGATCAACGACATCGCCGACCAGACCAATCTTCTGGCGCTCAACGCCGCCATCGAGGCCGCCCGCGCGGGAGAGGCCGGACGAGGCTTCGCCGTGGTCGCGGACGAGGTGCGCAAACTGGCCGAGAAGACCATGAACGCCACCAAGGAGGTCGGCGCCTCGATCACGGCCATCCAGCAATCGATCCACGGAAGTGTGGAGCAGATGGAGCTGGCCGCCAAGCGTACTGACGAAGCTGCGGCCATGGCCCGCAAATCGGGCGATTCCGCTCAGGAAATCCTGCGTTTCGCCGAGGACAACACCATCAAGATTCACGCCATTGCCACGGCTTCGGAGGAACAATCCGCGAGCTCGGTGCATATCTCTAAGGCGATCGAAGAGACGGAAAAGGTCGCCCGCTCCATTTCAGAAGGCATCCACGAGTCCACGCGGGCCGTGCTTGAACTCTCGACTCTCTCCAGGGAGCTTTCCCAACTCGTGACCGACCTCAAGAGCGGCATGAGCGCGGACACCCTGATGCCCTGGAACAGCTCTCTCGCCACGGGCGTAAAGATCGTCGACCAGCAGCACAAGCAGCTCGTGGACATGATCAACAAACTCTACACGGCCATGAAAAACGGCCAGGGCAAGAGCGTGATCCAAAAGCTCCTTGACGACCTGGCAGCCTACACGGTCAAGCATTTCGACATGGAAGAGAGGTATTTCGAACAGTTCGGCTACAAGGAAACCGCCGCGCACAAGAAGATCCACGCCGACCTCAAGGCCACGGTCATGGACTTCATCGACAAGTTCAAATCCGGCAAGGTGGACGTCTCCATGGAACTGATGAACTTCCTGCGCGACTGGCTGGCGAACCACATCCAGAAGACCGACATGCGCTACGCCAAGCTGTTCCTGGACAAAGGGCTCGACCGGTCCTGACCGAATTTCCCTGGCGACGTCGACTCGGGATTGCACCACATCGCCCCGGGTGGCCAGAGTCCCTGTTGTGCCGCGAGATGGTTTCTGCTAGAGCCCGGCACATTCCGCTAGGGGAGCGCCCATGCATTCCGCATTTACATTGTTCATCGAGACGTACGTCACCCTCTTCTTCCTGCTTACGCCCTTCTTCGTGCTCTCGGCCTTTCTCTCGATGACCAGGGAGACCACGCCTGCGGATCGCCGCAAGCTGGCCCTGCGAGTCACCCTCGCCGTGGCAGTGGCGGGCTGCGTCCTCTCGCTCGCGGGCAACGCCATCTTTGGCGTCTTCGGCATCACCCTGGACGCCTTCCGCATTGGCGCGGGCGCGTTGCTGTTCCTTTCGGCCGTGTCGCTCGTGCGGGGAGGCAAGGCCGAAACGCCCACCGAGGCCGAAGGAGATATCAGCGTGGTGCCGTTGGCCATCCCCATCACCATCGGCCCGGCCACCGTGGGCGCGCTGCTGGTCATGGGCGCGCAGGCGGCCTCCACCGTCGAACGAGCCGTGACCATCGCCTCTTTCCTGGCGGCTAGCCTGACCGTGGGCCTGATGCTCATGGCGGCCACCTCCATCGAACGTCTGGTGGGTCGCATGGGACTGTCCATTCTCTCCAAGCTCACGGGCCTCGTGCTTGCCGCGCTCTCTGCCCAGATCGTCTTCACCGGCGTGCGCGGCATGCTGGCTTCCTGATCCCCGTCGAATCCCGAATTCGAGCGGCCTTGCCAACCCCCTGGCGATGCACTACGTATCGCAAAGACGTTTTGCAGGAATCACGAACAGCCATGTTGCCGCTCATCAATTCATCGTATTTTCAGAACCTTGTCGAAGGGTTCACCAATGGAGTGCTGATCGTCAACACAAACGGCGAAGTCTATGTGGCCAACACGGCGGCTGCGCACACCCTGGGCTGTACCGTGGACCAGTGCAACGGCAAGAGTTGGCGGGAACTGCTGAACGGCATCGTCTATTCCCTGCAATTCGAGGGTTTCATGCGCGACGCCACCTCGACCGACCGCTGCAACCTCCCCTTCTTCACCCCGTACATCCGGCCCGACGGTCAGACCCGATACCTGAACCTTTCCACCTCTCCGCTCGTAGAATGGAACAAACTCTTCGGCATCATGATTCTGATCACGGACGTAACACCGCTACACCATATGCACGAGCGAGAAAAGGCCATCCTCACGGAGAACAACAAACTTCAGCACGAGCGCTACGAAAGTCTGCAGAACATCTCCCAGGCCATCGCGCATCAGATCAGAAACCCCATGATGACCATCGGCGGTTTCGCGGGACTTTTGCTGCGCCGAAGCGGGAACGGCTCCAAAGGCTGCGACAGCGAATTCCTTGAGGGCATCCTCGACGCATCCCGACGGCTGGAGGAGATCGTCAACGCCGTCAGCCAATTCACGTCGCTCTCAATCCGCGATCCCAAGCCGCTCGAAATCGGCGGCATCCTGGACGAAGCTCGCGAAACGATAGCCGCACGCGTGGCGGAAAACGGCTCACGAATTTCCTGGGATGTACGACTCGAACCGGTGAGCATGGTGCTCGACCATGCATTGCTCGTAACCGCCTTGCAGGAAATCATGGAAAATTCCCTCGAGGCCTTTGAGAACGGCTCGGGCAGGATGAACGTTCGCGGCAGCAAGACGCAGGAGAACTACCTGCTCGTCCTGGCCGACAACGGCATCGGCATCGAGGCCGGGCACCTACCTTACGTCACTGATCCCTTCTTCACCACCAAGGCGGTGGGGGTGGGCATGGGGCTGACCAACGTGGAGCGCATCGTGCGCGAACACAAGGGCGGGCTCTTCATTTCCTCCCGCCAGGGCGTGGGCACCACGGTGTCCATCGAACTGCCCCTCGATTTCACCTCCTTGGGCTGAACCGCGCCCCCACAGCGCAGGCAAAAAAAGGTCGCCCCGGAAATCCCGGAGCGACCTTTTGCATCTTATCGAAAGGATGGCTATTTCTTCTTCAGCCAGGGCATCATGGAGCGAAGCCCGGCGCCGACCTTCTCAATCTGGTGCTCGGCGTTAATGCGGCGCAGCGCGGTCATGCGCGGCCGTCCGGCCTGGTTCTCCAGGATGAATTCCCGCGCGAAGTCGCCCTGCTGGATTTCCTTGAGGATGCGCTTCATCTCGGCGCGGGTCTCGTCGGTGATGACCCTGGGACCGCGCGTGTAGTCGCCGTATTCGGCGGTGTCGGAGATGGACCAGCGCATGTGGGCCAAGCCGCCCTCGTAGAGCAGATCGACGATCAATTTCAGCTCATGCAGGCACTCGAAGTAGGCCACCTCGGGCTGGTAGCCGGCCTCGACCAGGGTTTCGAACCCGGCCTTGATGAGTTCGGAAGCGCCGCCGCACAACACCACCTGCTCGCCGAAAAGGTCGGTCTCGGTTTCTTCCTGGAAGGTGGTCAGGATGACGCCCGAGCGCGTGGAGCCAATGCCCTTGGCGTAGGCCAAGGCGCGCTGCAACGCCTGTCCGGAGGCGTCCTGGTGCACGGCAACCAGGGCGGGCACCGCGCCCCCCTCGGTGTAGGTGCGGCGCACCATGTGCCCCGGCCCCTTGGGCGCGATCATGAAAACGTCCACATCCTTGGGAGGCACGATCTGACCGAAGTGGATGTTGAAACCATGACCGAACGCCAGGGCTTTGCCAGCGGTCAGCCCAGGCAGGATCTCGGCCTCGTACATGGAGCGCTGGTACTGGTCTTGGACAAGGATCATGATCACGTCGGCCGCCTTGGCGGCCTCGGCAGCGGAAACCGGCGTAAAGCCGTGCTCCACGGCCAGGGCGTGGTTGGGACCTCCGGGACGCTGGCCGATGATCACGTTGACGCCGGAGTCGCGCAGATTCTGGGCATGGGCGTGGCCCTGGCTTCCGTAGCCGATGATGGCCACGGTCTTGTTCTGCAAAAGGCCCAAATCCGCGTCTTGCTCATAATACACTTTCATCTGTATCCCCTTTTTTTCTCGGCGGCCCGAAGGCGACGTGAAGCGCGGACCGCTTCGTGCAGTCCGCGCTTCCACCGGTGATTGACGATTCGCTAGTCCTGAAGACTACGTTTGAGCGCCACCGTGCCGGTGCGCGCAATCTCCTTGACGCCGAAACGCGTGAGCATATTGATGATAGCCTTGATCTTGCCTTGGTCGCCCGTGGCCTCGACCGTAAGTTCATCGGGGCTCACGTCCACCACCTTGCAGCGGAAGATGTCCACGATGCGAAGGATCTCGGCCCGCCGGGAGTCCTCGGCGTTGACCTTGATCAGGACCATCTCGCGTTCCACGGACTTATGCTCCGTGAGATCCACAACCTTGATGGTCATGACCAACTTACGTAATTGCTTGACGATCTGTTCGATGATCACGTCGTCGCCCACGGTGGTGATGGTCATCACCGAAACACCCTTGTCCAAGGTCGGGCCGACGTTGAGGGATTCGATGTTGAAGCCCCGGCCGCTGAACAGTCCGGCCACGCGCGAGAGCACGCCGGGCTCGTTCTCGACCAGGATGGAGAGCACATGGCGTTTGTCGTTCACGGCTCCCCTCCTACACCAACAGCATTTCGCCCAGGGACTTGCCCGCGGGCACCATGGGATAGACGTTTTCTTCCGGAGCCACGCGCACGTCCACGATGACGGGCTTTGGCGTCGCGAAGGCCTCCTTGAGCACCTTTTCCACGTCGCGTGTGCGCGTGACGCGGAACCCGGCGGCCCCGTAGGCTTCGGCCAGCTTCACGAAGTCGGGCTGGGCGTCCATGCAGGTAGCGCAGTAGTTCTTCTTGTAGAAAAGCTCCTGCCACTGACGGACCATGCCGAGATACCCGTTGTTCAGGATGACGATTTTCACAGGCAGGTTGTAGCACACGGCCGTGGCCAGTTCCTGTATGTTCATCTGGATCGAGCCGTCACCGGCGATGTCGATGACAAGCTTATCGGGAAAGGCCATCTGCGCGCCAATGGCTGCGGGAAAGCCATAGCCCATGGTCCCGAGACCGCCTGAGGACAGGAAGGTACGCGGCCGTTGGAACCCGAAGAACTGAGCGGTCCACATTTGGTTCTGCCCGACCTCGGTGGCGATGATGGCCTCGCCCTTGGTCAGCTCGTAGATCTTCTCCACTACGTACTGCGGCTTGACCGGCTCGCCGCGTTTGGCGGGCACGTACTTGATGGGATGTTCGAGCTCCCACTCCAGTGTGTGCTTGACCCACGGCTCATGCACGGAAACGAAGTCGAAATCCGTCATTTCGTGCTCGATGATGGATCGCAGATCGGCCAGGGCGTGCTTGACGTCGGCCACGATGGGCACATGCACGAGCACGTTCTTCTGGATCGAGGTGGGATCAATGTCGATGTGCACGAGCTTGGCCTTGGGCGCGAACTCGGCGATCTTGCCGGTGACTCGGTCGTCGAAACGCGCGCCTGCGGCGATGATCAGATCCGAATCCTGAATGGCCCGGTTGGCGGCGTAGGTGCCGTGCATACCGAGCATGCCGAGCCACAGCGGGTCGTCGGCCGGAAAACAGCCAAGCCCCATGAGCGTGGCAGTGACCGGCATGTGCAGCCTGCGCGCAAGCCACGTCAGGTCATCGGACGCGTTCGCGGAGACGACCCCGCCCCCCGCGTAGAAGACCGGCTGCTTGGCGTTCTTGACCAGTTCGGCCACCTTTTGCAGCTGCCGTTTGTTGGGCTTGGAGGTCGGATTGTAGCTGCGCATTTTGATGGCCTCGTCGTCGGGCCAGATGAAGGGTGTCCTGGTTTGCAGGACATCCTTGGGAAGATCGACGAGCACGGGACCCGGTCGGCCCGAACGGGCCAGATAGAAGGCTCGCCGGATGGTCAGGGCGAGATCCCTGACATCCTTGACGAGGTAATTGTGCTTGGTGCAGGGTCGGGTGATGCCCACGATGTCCACTTCCTGGAAGGCATCATTGCCGATCAGGGGGGTGGGCACCTGCCCGGTGATGGCCACCAGGGGAATGGAATCCATGTAGGCCGTGGCGATTCCAGTCACGGCGTTGGTCGCGCCGGGACCGGAAGTCACCAGGCACACGCCGACCTTGCCCGAGGCGCGGGCGAAGCCGTCGGCCGCGTGGACGGCACCCTGCTCGTGACGAACCAGGATGTGTTTGAGCGGATGCCGAGGAAGTTCGTCGTAGATATCGATCACGGCCCCACCGGGGTAACCGAAAAGGACTTCCACTCCCTCCCTTTTCAGGCATTCGAGCAATATCTGAGCTCCAGTGAGCTCCATGGGGACGTCTCCTAGGATTTGTATTTTTCGATCAAGGCTTGCAGCTTCGTTTTGCCCGCAAGCTTCTTCTTCTTCAGTTCCTTGATATCCACCTCTTCGGAGGGGGTTAGGTAAGGCTTCTTGGATAGCTTATCCAGGCGACGCTCGTAATCGAGATGCAGGTCCCACAGCGCCTTGAGTTCGGCGTCTTCGACACAGTGCTTCTCAATGATGGCGATCTCTTGCGGTTCCATGCTTCCCCCATGAGGGTTTGAGGTTCAGCGGCCTGCGGCCGGAACGCCCGAAGGCCAGGACAGATCCCTATCCGTCCTGACGTGGAGCGTCTTCTTCCGACCGGTGAAGCCGCTCGCCAGCTCCACGTGGCTTGATTTCAGACCAAGAGTTTCCGCAAAAAAGGCGGCCAGAGTCTTGTTGGCCTTGTTGTCGTTGGCCGGAGCCGCGACCCGGACCTTGAGGCGTCCTTGGTATTCGCCGGCCAACTCGTTTCTGCTCGCCCCGGGCTGCACCCAGACGTCCACGCGATAAATGCCGCTTCCGGCCCGCGTGACGTAAAACGGCAGATCGTCCCCCACCATACGTCCCTAAGTCGCCTTCTTGAAGAACTTGAGCTTCGATTCCATGGAATCCAGTTCTTCCTGCTCGCGGCTTTCGAGCTCCAGCATCTTCTGGTGGGCGTCGAGCAGGCTCTTGAGCTTGACTTCGAACTGGGTGCGCTGACGCTTGAGCTCCACGATGTCGTCGTGGATCTGGGCCAACCGCAGGTGCGACTGGTTGAGCATGTCCTCGGCCCGAGCCTGGGCCTCGTCGATGATCAGTTGGGCTTCCTTGCGCGCGTTGGCCTTCAACTGGTCGATCATCTTCTGCGTGGTCATCAGGGTATCGCGCAGCGTCTGTTCACGTTGCTTGTGCTCGTCGAGAAGGTTTTCGAGACGGGCTACGCTTTCCTGAAGCCGCTGACGCTCGTCGGAAAGATCACCCATCTCCTCGGACACTTCTTGTAGAAAGGCGTCCACTTCGCGAGGGTCATAGCCCCTGAACGTCCGCCCGAAGCGTTTGTTGTCGATATCGATCTTGGAAATGGGCATGTTGCCTCCTTGGATCACATCCGCATAGCGAAGGACGCCAGCGACGCGACCACGAACCGTTCAAGAAACTGGATTCCCAGGATGACCACGATAGGCGAGAGGTCGATGCCACTGATCACCACGAACGGAAACGTGCGCCGGATGCGGTAGAAAACAGGCTCTGTGAGATTGCGCAGGGTGCGCACGATCGGATTGTAGGGGTCCGGATTCACCCAGGAAAGAACTGCGGAGATGATGACTATCCAGAAGTAGAGCGTCAGGACCATGCTAAGAACGCTCGCAATGGCCCCCAAGAAATTCCCGCCTAAAATATCCATCGAACCTCCTCAATGGAGCGCGGAGGGCGTAGCCCCGCTGTACGAGTTAGTGAACCATACCACAGGCTGCAAGGCAAGCCTTATTTTCCCTGCCGATTCCCCGTCCGCGCGACCTGCGCACGGTTGAAGCGCCGTCGCAGACAGGCCAGAAGATCCCAAAAACCGCCGACGTGCAGGTCGGCGCAAAGATTTTCGTTCTTGTAGGCCCAAAAGGGCACTCCGGCGGCCTGGGCCGTACGTTCGTCCACCCACGTGTCGCCGATGAAGGCCACCTCATGGGGCGGCAAGCCCCAGGTGTTCAGCACCTTGTTCAGGCTCTCGGGGTGGGGCTTCGGGTTCGTCACGTCCCCGGCCGTGACCACGGGCATGAAGAAACCGCGCAAACCGAAGTAGTCTATGACCCAATGCATTGTTGTGGTCCGGTTGGTGTTCACGGCCAACCGAAGCCCCACGCTTTTGCACCAGCCCAGCAATTCAATCAATCCCGGTTCCATGACCAGCGACGGAAGCACCTGGCGGTAATCGAGGCCTGCCCTGACTTCCTGGATGCGATGCGCCAGTTCGGGCGGCGTGATGCGCCTGAGCGAATCGTGCACCGCATGGGCGTGGACGTAGTCCTCTTCCTCCACGGACATGGGACCAAGCCCCAAGGCGGCCCTGTACACGTTGTAGTAGCTCACGTTCGCCTGGCGGGAATCGAGCATAACTCCGTCGCAGTCGAAGATCAGGCCCTTGAGCACGGCGGGCCTGAACTCGGCCAGGGGGGAGAAGCAGAAGGTCATGTCAAAATTCCTCGGACGTCGACGGCACTTACGCAGGGCACAGGATGCGGACGCTGCCCGAGATTTCTCCCGTCGAGCCGATCCCCTTGACGACCACGGATACGGGAACGTCGGCAGCGACAAGGTGCAACCCGAACGCCCCGGAGGGTAGTTCGGCGAACTTCACCCCTTCCTCTTCCAAGTCCTCGCGCACCGCTTGCTCGAAACTCACGAACCCTTGGGCTTCCGGAACAAGAGCCAGCATGGCACGCAATACGATTCTCCAAGAGGACACAGCCTCGCGTCTCGCCTCGTCTCCTTCGGACGCAGCGACAAGGTCTGCCGTGGCTGTGCGTTCTTCGTCGTCCATCTCGTCGTCAAGGCCAAGGGATGCACGAAGTCGCCCCATACCGACCTTGATGTCTTCCGAAAGGGCGTTCAATTCGATAAGCCGCTCCTCGAAGGCGTAGGCGAAAAGCAACGTGGCCTGGGCATTGGCGCGAGCCGCATCGGGGGCGTCCTTGGCCCTCTCATTCTCGATCCGCGAAAGTGCGCCCCTGATGGCTGTCCCCGACTCGTCATCGCGGCCTGCGTCGGCGCGCATGGCTGCGGCCATGTCTCCGGGACGGCTGAAATTCTCACCGAAAGCCAGCGACTCGGCCACGTACCGGTTTGCGCTCTTGGGTTCCAAGGGCAGGTCGGCAGGGGTAAACGCCTTTTCCTGTGTGGTGGCTAGGCCGGGATTGAGCAGCGAAATCCCCTCGGGCAGAGTTCCGCTCACGAGTTCGGCATGGAGAAACGGGAAGTAGAGGAACATGTGCTGTGTATTTCCTTATGCTTTCAATTCTTCATCCGTCTGCCGCGCGGCTGGAACCGGCCGCAAACTCCATCACAGGGCGGCAACGCGCACAGGCACAGGTCGCCCATCAGATGGACGCAGGCCAAAAGCTCGTACTCGCCGCCTCGCTCGAAGCGGTCGCAGGCCACGCCCGCCCGCATCATCTCGGCGAAACGACGCTCCCATATCGAGCCTGCGGCGTCGTCTTCGAGGCCGAAAGCCTCGGCGCGTTGCACGAACTCGTCGTATTCCCGCTCCCAGGAGCGGACCACGACACACCGCCAGGACCCGTTGTAACCCGGATTGAGCCGCTCCTCGTACAGGCAGCGGCCCGCCCGAAAGAATCGGCACGCGTTGCCCGGCATCTGACGAAGCTTGTCCGCCTGGCGGGCATCGCCTCTTTTCCGCGTGGAGCCCATCGTTACCCTCGCATCAGGCCAGCGCGCCGCTCGACTAGCGAACGTCCCAAAAAGAAAAAATAGCCAATGTCCGCCGCCGGGGCAAGTGCGGGCAGCACGAATCGCTCGCGACAAATCAGCCCTTGACCCGACAAGGCGCCGGGGTGTACACGCCTGCCATCGCAAACCGGAGGGTTGCCGTCATGATCGGTGGAATCGGTATATGGGAAATGCTCATCGTTTTGGTCATCGTGCTCGTGATATTCGGGGCCAACAAGCTTCCGGAGATCGGCGGGGGCATGGGCAAGGCAATCAGAAATTTTAGAAAGGCCACCTCCGAACCTGACGAGATCGACGTCACTCCTGGCAAAAAGACCGAGAAGAAATCCGAAGAAGCCGAAAAGAAGGATTCCTGATATTCCTCTCTAACAATGTCGACGGCCCCGCATGAAGAATCATGCGGGGCCGTCGACGTTCAGGCCGTCTCAAAAAACCTAGTTCCCAACCTCGTATTCGAGGCCCCTTCCCGACGTCTCGCGGGAAAGCCAATCTTCCAGACCGCGACGATCACGGACGCGCACCTTGAACGAGGCCGTCACCCCTTCGGGCGCGATCGTCAACGCCACGAGCCGGCTTTCCGCCACGGCGGGAGAAGCCCCCAATTGACGCACGAAGTGACGCGCCCCTTCGGCCGCACTCCAACCGCGAACGCTCACGAGCGTCATGGGGGACGAGTCGCGAACCCGCTCGAAGCGGGAGAAATACCCTCCCCAAGCCCTGAGCCAGATGGATTCGATGGTCTCCCCGGCGACTTCCCACTGTTCGCCTTCGGCGCTCAACACAGCCCGAAAGCCCCCGCTGACGGAACCGATCCGAAGATGCGGCGAGGAAACGCCATCCCTCCTTTCGAGCCCGGAAAGCTGTTCCATGGACTCGATCTCCCGGATGCTGGCTGAGACCTCGGGGGATACTTCGAGGGAGTAGGCCTGGGCGTGTTGCGCAGTGGCAAGCACGCCGGTCTGCCCAAGAAGTCGCTCAAGGCCTTGGCGATTGACCGTGACGTCGTAAGTAGCCACCCCTCCGTCCGGGCCGGTCTCCAGGGAAATCTCGGAGTAGCGTTGCACGAACTGCTGCGCCCTCGGGTTCAAAAAGGCGGAGAGCGCCTCCAGTCGTTGCGGCGGGAAGTCCACGCCGATCACCGTGAGCGCCTGCTCCATGACCGCCTTCTCGAAGGCCATGTTCAAAAGCGTCGCGCGGGGCGGATGCCTGCCCTCGGAGGTTTCGAGATCGTAAGTCACGCTCACGGGAAGGGCAGCACAGGGAGCCGCCGCCCAAAACACGGTGGCGAGAATCGTCATGAGGCCAATGCGGCCGCGAAAAAGCATTGAGATGTTGGTCACGCAATATCCTTTTGCCACCCCCACCGTCAGGGATGTCTCGTGTTTCTTTCAGGCTGCTTACGACCGCTCGAAGCAGCCGCTTTCATGCTCATATCCCGTTCCGGCATCCCCAGGCAAGACGCCCGTCAGACGCCTTCAATCGAACACAATGACGACGCGGCACCGGCTCAAGGCCTTCGATCCGCCAAGCCCTTCGCGCAACAGGGCGACCTCGGGGTCGGACAGGATCAGGTCGGTACGATTCGTTCCCACGGCGCGAACCGCGCGAACCTGAAGCGGCCTGCCACCGGCGCGGGCATCGAGCCGAGCTGCCTCCATGCCCAGATGATACACCGCCATCCCATGCTCCACGGCGGCTTGCCTCTCGGCCGACGTAGGCCCATAAAGCTCCCTCCCGCCTTCGTCGAGAATTCGAAGAACCAGGGCGGGTTTTGCCTGAAGTCCTCGCGCGTCGACGATAAGGCCGGTGTAGCCCCCGTGCGGCGCGACACCGCCCGAGGCGGCACCCATGACGCGCGGCAAGAAGATGTCCGCAAATTCGCCGTGCAGATCGAGCCCGACCACGACCATAGCTGAATTGTCGTCGCGCAGCGACGTCTCGACGATCCGGGAGTTTTGGAGCAACCCGAGCACCCGCTCCCTGAGCACATCGTTGGAGGACATGGCCTGGCCGACGGTCGTCGAAGCATCGATGAAGATGCTCGCAATCATTGCCTGGAGATTCTTCCGGGCGGCGACCTCGGCTGCGCGAATGGCCATCCCTCGCGCTTGTTGACCGGTGACGGCGAAAGGCGGCGGCACCCCGAGTCCCGATGCAACGGCCACCCCGAATCGCCAATCCAAGCCTTCTTCGGCTTGCGCGCCAGAGCCCAGTGCCTCCGAAAACGTCAGGGAATCCGCGAATTCCGACGCATCGTCCAAGGCTCGCGCATCCATAGAAGTCGAGAGCCCTTGCGCGTCAAGCGGAGCCACTGCCATCAGGACCACCGCGATGAGCATCGAAATGCCAAATTTCATACTATCTCCTTAAAAAAACAAAAAAATCGGCTAGGGCACAATACTGTTCAACAGGCGTCGCGCCTCATCGGCAAACCGTGCGGCCCGCTCGCGATTGCCAGATTCTTCAAGACGGCTGGCTGTGTCGAGCAACATCCAAGCCAGCGGCAACGCGGCTTCGGCCTCCAGTGGATCGAGCCGCAACGCCTGCCTGAAAGCGCTGTCCGCAAGCGACTCATCACCATCGGCCCAAAGCCTCCAGCCGAGATCCGCCACTGCGGCAGGGTCGCGTGGTCTGACCTGAACGACCCGCTCCTGTGCCAAACGAGCCGAATGCGCAAGCCCCATCCACGAAAAAAGATCCCGGGCCAGGGACGCCGCATCCGGATCGTCTAGCGTGGCGTCCAGAGCGAAAAAGAGATGCTCGAACGCGGCTTCATCCTCGTCCAGGGAAAGACACGCCACGGCCATGCCAAGATGAGCGTACGGCCGCGTCGGGTCATGAATCAGGACGGACGAGAACAGGGCGTGCGCCTCCTCCGTGTCGTCGCGGTCAAGGGCCGCCATGCCCAAAAGCTCCATGGCCAGGAGATTACCCGGATCGACAGTCAGGGCAGCTTCAAACCGCTCCGTGGCTTGGGTCTCGTTGCCTTCGAAGAGCAACAGCCGCCCCAGAGCGCACAGGACGTAGGCATCGTCGGGCCGTACGGCCAGGGCGCGTCCGTATTCGATGGCCGCCCGGTCGGGCTGTCCCCGTGCTTCCCACTCCGCCGCGCGAGCGAGGTGGTCCTCCGCGCCAAAGCCCGAGGCCGAAAGATGTTCGCAGGGCACGGCGATCCAGAGCAGAAAGAGAACAACGGCTATTCGGGCGTTCACGACGCCTCCCCGGATAGGACGCGCAAGCGCTGTACGGCCGCAGCCAGGCGCTCGGCCCATATATCTTCGAATTCCCTGGACATCCAGGGCACGATGATCAGGACAGAGGGAACCCGCGCCTGCGCCAGGATTTTGAACGGACCTGCGTGCCCCCCTCCCGCGCCAATCTCCTGGGCCAAAATCTGAGCCAAGGCGGCGGACACGGCTTGAACGCGCCTGCGCAAAGCCCGGCTGAAAAGCGCACCAACCCCCTGTCGATCCAAGGCCGTGGTTTCGAGTCGCAGCGCCGCGTTCTCTCGCGCGGTCGCGCGCAAGGCCGGGGAAGATGTCGCGGCCTCGCCCCAGATGTAGACTTCCGGCTCTTCGATGGACACGTCGCAGTGCAGCGACACAAACAGTCCAGCGGACAGCCGCTCGGCAGCGCCTACACGTTCGGCAACAGTCAGAAAACGGTCGGCGCGGCGCGTCAGAAACACACCGAGATCAGGCTCCACGGCTTTCAGCCTCCTGGCCGCCCTCAGCGACAAGGCCAGGGCGGCGTCCTTCTCGTACCTTCCCGCCGGTCCGGAACTGCCAACATCGCGCCCGCCATGCCCAGGGTCGATGACCACTCGCGCCATGGCTCGCCCAGCCAGGGCCGCCCGTGCTTCCTCCCTCGCCTTGCCTGCGTTCGCCTCCCCACGAACGGTCGCCTGTGGCTGTACGTCATCGGGCAACGGATGCATCGAAATCCGTTCAAGCATCATCTGCGCCTGGGCATCGGCAGGATTGAGACGAAGCACACGGCGAAAGCTTTCTCGAGCCTCGCCAAATCGACCGGCAAAAAACTGCGCCCGGCCCGCCAGCAACCATATCCATTCCTCGCGCGGCGCGGTCGCCGCTGCCGCGGCAAGGACATCGGCCGCCTCGGCATAGCGGCCTCGCGTCAAAAGTTCCTGTCCTCGAAAAGCCTCGGTGTGCGGATCGAGGCCTTGGGGGGATTCTCGCGCCAGGGCGGACATGGCCCACGGCAGGCTTGCAGCCGTAACCGCAGACACGGCCAGCAGTTGGACCGCAGCCCGTCTCGTCATGCGGGCAATGCTGGCGTCCCGGCTCAAGAGCCCCTTCAGTTCGTCGTATTGCATGGCCTTCCGTTTTGGTGCAGGACTGAAAAACATGATGGAGCCGTCGCTCCGTCAATGACCGGTGTACCAGGGTGCCCGATGGAACTCTACCTCATGCAACACGGTGCGAATCTTTCCTCGGACATCGATCCCGCCAAGCCCCTTTCCCCCGTGGGGATCGACGTCTCGGCAAAGGCCGCACGGATGCTCAAGAGCCTCGGCGCGGTTCCCGGCCTCATCGCAACGAGTCCGAAACTGCGCGCCCGGCAAACAGCCACGGTCGTGGCCCGCGAACTCGGCTATCCAGAATCCGCCATCGAAGTACTCGAGGCCCTTTCGCCGAGTGCCAAGCCCGAGACGACCTTCGAGTCGCTACGGCGCCGGGCCGATGTATCTCCCGCACTCGTCATCGGCCACATGCCGCACCTCGCCCACTTCATCAACCTCCTCGCCTGCCCCCAAGGCGGCGTGAACCTCGTTCTGGAACACGGCTCCCTGACCCGTCTCGACATCCCTCACGTGCTCCCAGGAAAGGGGCGGATCGTGTTGCACCTTCGCCCAGCGATCTATACGCTGCTTCGCTAGACAAGCTTGTTATTTAGTTCACATACAATTCTTTCGCCTTGACTTCATACTGGTTTTCGTTCAACACCATGCCAACGATCGGCATATCAGGGATCGTCGTCCGGGTTGATGGCGCTCCCTATGTTTCATCCTTATGGCGGCTCATGACTGTACTTACTTACAGGCATGGGCCGCTCCGTCGGGGAATACCCCCTGGCGGTGGTTTCCAACCTGAGGTGAGGGCCGCATGCTGGATTCGTTGCTCTTTCTCCTGATCGTGCTCCCAGTGTTGGGCGGGCTCGCGTGCTACGCGCTGCCGTCACGGCACCTGCGGGGCGCGGTGGTGGTCGGAACGTGCGTCGTTACGGCCGCCGCGTCGTTGGCGTTGCTCGGAAACGGGGCGTTCGCAACCACACCGGGCAGTTTGTTCTTCATTCCTGTCCGAGGGCTGGTCGTTCTGCTCGACTTCACCCTGCTGTTCGCGATTCTCGCAATCGCTTTCAAACTCAAGAACAAGCTTATCCAGTTGGTTTTCGCCGCACAAATCGTGCTGCTTGCCTGGTTCGAGCTGTTCATGGCCACCCCCACAGGCGCGCCGACCTTCTTCGCCGACACCTTGTCCATCATTATGGTGCTCATCGTCTCGATCGTGGGTTCGCTGATCTGCATCTACGCCATTCCGTACATGCAGGCCCACGAGGAACACCTGCACCTGGACAGGACGCGCCAGCCGCGCTTCTTCCTGTTCCTCGTCGGCTTCCTCGGCGCCATGAACGGCTTGGTTCTGGCCGATGACATCACTTTCTTCTACCTGTTCTTCGAAATCACGACCCTGTGTTCCTTCATGCTCATCGGACATGACGGCACGGACGAAGCCAAAAAGAACGCCAGCCACGCGCTGCTTCTGAACGGCGTCGGAGGTTTGGCCTTCGTGATCGGCATGATGTGGGCCTACTCCGCCGTGGGCACGCTCTCAATCCAGGAAATCGTGGCCGCCGGCCCCACCGCGCAGGGCCTGCTCTTCGCCCTGGCGCTGCTGTGCCTCGCGGGCTTCACCAAGGCCGCGCAGCTCCCCTTCCAGAGCTGGCTGCTCGGCGCCATGGTCGCGCCCACGCCCACCTCTGCGCTGCTCCACTCCGCCACCATGGTCAAGGCGGGCGTCTTCCTGGTGCTGCGCTTCGCCCCGGCCTATGCGGGAACCTTCCTGGCCACAGCCATCGCGGTTTGTGGTGCCTTCACCTTTGTGGCCACCGCCGCTCTCGCCGTGAGCCAGTCCAACGCCAAGAAAATCCTGGCCTACTCGACCATCTCGAACCTCGGCCTGATGATCTG
Source organism: Alkalidesulfovibrio alkalitolerans DSM 16529 (assembly GCF_000422245.1). Taxonomy (NCBI): domain Bacteria; kingdom Pseudomonadati; phylum Thermodesulfobacteriota; class Desulfovibrionia; order Desulfovibrionales; family Desulfovibrionaceae; genus Alkalidesulfovibrio; species Alkalidesulfovibrio alkalitolerans. Next base: position 132,408 of record NZ_ATHI01000028.1, on the reverse strand, counting down.
CTGCGCCGGCATCGGCACGCCGCAGGCCATCACCGCCGGAGTTCTGCTGCTGATCTTCCACGCTGTCTCCAAGGGCCTTCTGTTCTGCTGCGTGGGCCACATCGAGCAACACATCCACAGCCGCGACATCGAAGACATGCGCGGACTTTCCGCGGTCATGCCCCGCGTGGCCATGATCACCCTGATCGGCCTTCTGACCATGATGCTGCCGCCCTTCGGCGTGCTGCTCGCCAAGTGGATGGCCATCGAATCCGCCGGCCACAACCTGTTCGTGATCGTCATGCTGGCCATCGGCAGCGCGCTGACCGTGCTCATCTACGCGCGTTGGGGTGGCAACATGATGAACGCTCCGCACAATGCCGAGCCCAAGCATCCGTCCATGCCCATCCTGACCAGCTTCCCTCTCCTGGCCATGGTCTGCGGCGCGCTCCTGCTCTCGCTCGCCGCACCGCTGCTCTACAGCCGCCTCGTCGAGCCGCTCCTGCCTATCGCCGCCTACGTCGTCGAGGCAGGCTCGCTGCGCAACCCGGTCGGCGCCTTCACGTTGTACCCGCTCTTCATCCTGCTCGGCTTCGGCGTCTTCTACGCCATGCGTCAGGTCATGAAGACCCGCGAGGCGCACCGTTCCACGCCGTACTTCGGCGGCGCGAACCTGCCCGACTCCACGGGCTTCACCGGTCCGCTGCGCGCGCCGGTGCCCTACCAAAGCGCCAACTACTACATGACCAACGTGTTCGGTGAGGAAAAGCTGACCATCTGGATCAACCTGGGTGCGGGCATGCTGCTCGCCATGCTGCTGGGAGGGGCGCTCTCATGACCGCAATCGTGCTCGGCCTCATCGGCATCATTCTGGCCCCGATTCTCGGCGGCCTCATCGCAGGCCTGGACCGCAGGGTCACCGCGCGCATGCAGTCGCGCTTCGGCCCCCCGATCCTGCAGCCCTTCTATGACGTCTTCAAACTCCTGGGCAAGGACGCCGCCGTCGTCAACGTCTGGCAAGTCTTTTGCGCCTACATGTACTTGGCCGCTGCGGCCGTATCCGTCGGCCTGCTCTTCGCGGGACAGGACCTGCTCCTGATCTTCTTCGTCCAGGCCGTCGGCGCCGTGTTCCTGGTTATCGGCGCCCTGGCCGCGCCCTCGCCCTACTCCCAGGTGGGCGCGCACCGCGAGCTTCTGCAGATACTGGCCTACGAGCCGCTGCTGATCCTCGTGTTCGTAGGCATCTACCTGAGCACGGGCTCGTTCATGGTTGCCGACATCTGGAACACGGACACCCCGCTGCTTCTCGAACTGCCGCTGCTCTTCGTGGTGCTCGGCTACGCCCTGACCATCAAGCTGCGCAAGTCGCCCTTCGACCTCTCCACCAGCCACCACGGCCACCAGGAAATCGTCAAAGGCGTGCTCACCGAATATTCCGGTCCGCACCTGGCAATCATCGAGATCGCCCACTGGTACGAGACCATCTTCGTGCTCGGCCTGTGCGCTCTGTTCTGGCACACCTCTCTCTTCGGCATGGCCATCCTGCTCATGGCCACCTACTTCGCCGAGGTGCTGCTGGACAACGTCACCGCGCGCATGACTTGGCGCTGGATGCTCGGCTCCGTGTGGGGCATTGGCCTCGCCATGGCCGCCGTCAATCTCGTCTGGATCACCTTCAAGGGGGCCTAAGATGCTGAAAAACATGATCCAAAACTCCAGGCTCAAATCGCCCTGGATCATTCACTTCGACTGCGGCTCCTGCAACGGCTGCGATATCGAGGTTCTTGCCTGCCTCACGCCGATCTACGACGTGGAACGCTTCGGCATCGTCAACGTCGGCAATCCCAAACACGCCGACGCGCTCCTGGTGACAGGTACCGTGAACCATCGCAACAAGCACGTGCTGAAAACCATCTACGATCAGATGCCCGGACCCAAGCTGGTGATCGCCATCGGCGCTTGCGGCCTTTCGGGCGGCGTCTTCCGCGAGGCCCCCAACGTGGTCGGTGGCGTGGACAAGATCATCCCCGTGGACGTCTACGTTCCTGGCTGCCCCCCCAAGCCCGAAGCCATCATCGACGGCGTCGTGGCGGGACTCGGCAAGCTTGCCGAACTGCAAAAACAGGCCGCGGGCTAAGGGAGAGGGACATGCAAGGAAACATCATCACCGTGACCCCCGAAAACGTGGTCGGCGAGGTCGTGAATCTCGTCAACTCCGGCTGGCGCATGGTCACCATGTCCTGCGTCGAGATCTCCGAGGAAAAATTCGAGCTGCTTTACCACTTCGACAAAGACCTCGCCCTGACGCACCTGCGCCTGACGATCGATCGGGGACAGGCCGTGCCGAGCGTCACGCCCGTGCTGTTCATGGCCGTGCTTGTGGAAAACGAAATCAAGGACCATTACGGCGTCTGCTTCGACGGGCTGCCTCTTGATTTCGACGGCAAGCTCTACCTGGAAGACGACATCAAGGCCACGCCGTTCTGCAAGTACGGCACGGTCCGCAAACAGTAAGCAGGCGGAGGAGAAAACATGCCCCGCACCATTATACCCTTCGGACCCCAGCACCCGGTCCTCCCCGAGCCCATCCACCTGAAGCTCGTGGTCGAGGACGAAATCGTGACCGAGGCGCTTCCGCAGCTCGGCTACGTTCACCGGGGACTGGAGAAGCTGACTGAAATCCGCGACTACAACCAGATGATCCAGATCGTGGAGCGCGTCTGCGGCATCTGCTCCAAGATTCACGCCATGTGCTACTGCCAGGGCATCGAGCAGATGATGGGCATCGAAATCCCCGAGCGCGCCAAGTACCTGCGCGTGATCTGGTCGGAATTGCACCGCATCCACTCGCACTTGTTGTGGCTTGGCCTCTTCGCCGACGCCTTTGGCTTCGAGTCGGTGTTCATGCAATTCTGGCGCATCCGCGAGAAGATCATGGACATCAACGAGGCCACGGCCGGCAACCGCGTCATCGTCTCGGTGAACGTGGTCGGCGGCACGCGCGCCGACCTCACCCCCGAACAGTGCAGCTGGATTCTGACCGAACTCGACAAGGTCGAGGCCGAGTTCAAGAAACTGCAAAAGGTCATGCTCGACGACTACACGGTCAAGAAGCGTACTGTGGGCATCGGCGTGCTGACCCGCGAACAGGCTTACTCCCTCGGCGCCGCCGGCCCCACGCTGCGCGGTTCGGGCGTGGCCCAGGACATGCGCCAACTCAAGTACGCGGCATTCGACAGCCTGGACTTCGAGCCGGTTGTCGAGACTGGCGGCGATTGCTACTCCCGCTCCAAGGTCCGCTTCCTGGAGACCCTGCAATCCATCGACTTGGTGCGCCAGGCCATTGCTCGCCTGCCGATGGGCGAGACCGCAGTCAAGGTCAAAGGCAATCCTGAAGGCGAAGTCGACATGCGCGTGGAGCAACCGCGCGGCGAACTGTTCTACTACCTGAAGGGCAACGGCACCAAGTTCATGGAACGGGTGCGCATCCGTACCCCCACATTCGCCAACATCCCGCCGCTCCTGGCAATGCTGCCGGGCATCGAACTGGCGGACGTTCCCGTGGTGGTCCTGTCCATCGACCCGTGCATCTCCTGCACCGAGCGCTAGGGAGGAAGACGACATGGCCTTCATGACCACAAACGTGCTCAAGAACCTCGTGGGCAGATACAGCACCCGACTGTATCCGATCACGACCCGGGCGGCCTTCGACGCCTACCGGGGAGAGCTGTATAACGAGATCGAAAAGTGCATCTTCTGCCAAAACTGCGCCCGCAAGTGCCCCTCGCAGTGCATCAGCGTCGACAAGGAGATCGGAACCTGGGTTTGCGATCCGTTTGCCTGCGTGTACTGCGGGCTGTGCGTGGAAGCGTGCCCCGTGAACTGCCTGCATATGAAATCCGCGTGGCGACATGTGGCCACCGGACGTGAAATGATCGAAATGCAGGGCACTCCGCCCAAACCGAAGAAAAAGAAGACCGAGGACGCCGCAGCGCCCGCCGAGGACGCAGAGGCCAAGGCGAAGAAGCCTGCCAAAAAATAAACTCGTCCTCGGCTTTTCGTCCGATCAAGGCCCCGGCGCCCAAACGCCGGGGCCTTTTGATTTGGCGATCAGGCTCGCGAAATATTGCCTGCGTGGATTTTGTGGGGTATAAAATAAACTCTTGCACAGGAGGTTTCATGAGCAACCAAGCCTATCCCAAAGGCTTTGTCCGAAAGGACATGTTTTTCGTCGTCGTCTTTTTCGCCCTGTCGCTCGGGTTCGCGGCGGGAGTGATTACTGGCTCAATGTACAACCCGCCGCGTCCTCAAATGCAGGCCGCTCAAGGCATGGGGCAAATGCCTCCACAGCAAATGCCTCCACAACAGATGCCGCCGCAAGCCGGGCCAGGCGGCATGACCGAGGCCGAACGGACCCGACTGCTAGCCCTGGAAACCGACGTGACCAAAAGGCCTGGCGACGTCGCCGCCTTGAACAACCTGGGGCATTTCTACTTCGATCACGGAATGCCGCAAAAAGCCGTGGAGACGTACCGAAAATCTCTTGAAATCAATGACAATCAGCCAGACATTTGGACCGACAAGGGCGTCATGCATCGCGAACTGAAGGATTATGAACAGTCTCTCGCTTCCTTCGAAAAAGCCATAGCCCTTAATCCGAAACATGAGCATGCGCGGTTCAATCGAGGCGTGGTGCTGATTTTCGACCTGGACCGAAAGGAAGAAGGGTTGGCCGCGTGGCGTGAATTGCTGGCCATGAATCCCAACGTCCGGGCCCCCAACGGCCAATTGCTCTCGGATATCATCGCCTCGATGCAATGATGCTCATTCACCCAACCGAGAGATAGACCGCTATATCACGAACAACATGTCTCGAATCCATCTTCGGGGGGAAGCGAGACAAAACCCTGGAGGGCACACATATGGGAGACACGACCCACACCGTTCAAGACGCGACGCCGAGCCGTTCCAGCCGTGACATTGCCGCTGCGGCTCTGCTGCTGGCCTTTTTGGCGCTGGCCACGGCCGGCGCGGTATTCTTTACACTGAAGAGCAACAACGGTCAGTTGCTGGAGGCGACCTCGGCCCTTGAAAAGCGCATCTCCGCATATGACGAGCGCCTCGCCGTCGTGGAAGCGTTGCCGGAGACCTTGCGCAGACAGGCTGCTCTGGCCACAGTCGAGGAAATGTCCTTGCGCGCCCGCCTGCTGACCGACCAGGCCGAAGGCGAGGAGAAGGAAAAGCTGGACCGCCTGAACACGATGCTGGAAGAAATCAAGCAGGTCTACGTCGAGTAGTTCGACCTGCCTTACACGCATCCGCGGAGCACCACCGGGTGCCACCGGAAAGAAACAGGCCCTGCGCGTAGTGAACGCACAGGGCCTGTTTCGCGTGCGGCGCGGATTTCACGTCAGCGGCCGCATCGAGGACACGTCTTCGAGATCATCCCGTCTCGAGCCAGTCGGCCACCAGCGCCGCCACCGCCTCGTGCTCGGAGGGGCTGAACCAGTGAATGTCGGGGTCCCGTTTGAACCAAGTCATCTGCCGCTTGGCGTAGGCTTTTGTGCGCTTGTGCCATAGTGTCTTGGCCTGCTCCAGGTCGAGACGGCCCCGGGCAAGCTCCAGCAACTCATGCGATCCGATACCGCTGAATCCCGGCGCATCGACCTTGGGACATGCCGCGAACGCCTCTTCCATCTCCCGCAGCGCACCAGCGGCGAGCATGGCCTCGATGCGCTCCATGAGGCGCGGCGAGAGTTTCTCCGTGTCCATGGACAAGCCGATCTTCAACGCATCGAAGCGGGGTGGCGCTCCCTCCTGCTGGTGGAAACTGGAAAAGACCCGCCCCGTGCTCTCGAAGACTTCCAAGGCACGAGTGATGCGCTGCCGGTCGTTGTGATGGATTTTGGCCGCGTAATCGGGATCGATCTGGCTTAGGAAATCATACATCGTGCGCGCGCCAAGCGCCTCCCAGCCCGCCTGAATTTGCTGCCGGACCACGTCGGGAACGTCGGGGATGGACGCGAGGCCGTACAAAAGCGCGTCGAGATACAGCCCCGTTCCGCCGACCAAAAGCGGCAAAAGGCCCTGTCCGGTGAATTCCGTCATGGCCTGCTCGGCCAAAACGGTGAACGTACCCGCGCTCATGGCCTGGCAGGGGTCGATGATCGCGTAGAGCCGATGCGGACATTTCGCCTGCTCCTCGGCCGTGGGCTGCGCCGTGACGATGCCAAGCCCCCGGTAGACCTGACGGGAGTCCGTGTTGATCACCCCGCCGCCGAACCGTTCGGCCAGATGCAGCGCGAGCCCGGTCTTGCCGACGCCAGTGGGGCCGAGGATGCAGACCGCGCGAGGCAGGGTCACGAGCGGCCCGCCGCGTCGAGTTCGGCGAAACGCGCATAAAGATGCGGCACGATCGCGTCGGGGATCATGCCCTTGATATTCGCGCCGTGTTTGGCCGCTTCCTTGACGATGGTCGAGGAGAGGTACATCCACTTGTAGTCGGTCATCAGAAAGACAGTCTGGATATCGCGGTTCAATCTACGGTTCATGAGCGCCATCTGAAACTCGTACTCGAAGTCCGAGACCGCTCGCAGCCCCCGCAGGATGACGCCCGCACCCTTGCGATCGACGTAGTTGACGAGCAGGCCCGCGAAATCCTCCACCTCGACGCCCTTGTCGAAGGCGAAGACCTCGCGCGCCATGGCCACCCTTTCCTCGATTGTGAAGAGAGGCTTCTTGGTTGTGTCGCGCGCCACGGCCACGATGATCCGATCAAAAACGCTGCACGCGCGCCTGACAAGGCTGACATGTCCGTTGGTCAGGGGATCGAAGGTGCCGGGGTAGATTGCTGTGGTCATTGTTCTCTCCGCCAGACGAGTATGCGGGTTTGTCCGTAGTCCCTGTCGGCCAGAAGTTCAAGTCCCGGCGCCACGCTTTGTGCATCGAACTCAAGCCCGGCCTCGACCTCCGCGACCAGGAGGCCGCCCTGCGCGAGCCAGCCTCCGGCGCGCAAGCGCGCGAGGGTGGGTGCAAGCAGCCCCTGGCCGTAGGGCGGATCGACGAAGACGAGCCCAAACGGCTCGCGGCAAGAGCCTGCCAGGGCCTTGCCCGCGTCCTCGGCCGACACGGCGAAACGTTTGCGTCCCACGCCGAGTTCGCGCAGGTTCTCGCGGATCAACCCGGCCGCCGCACGGCTCTTCTCGATGAACCTGCAAAAGACCGCGCCGCGCGAGAGGCATTCGATACCCAGGCTGCCCGATCCGGCGAACACGTCCAGAACGCGCAGGTCCGCAAAGACGAGCCCGCGCGCCGCAAGCATGCTGAACAGGGCCTCGCGCACCTTGCCGGTAGCCGGGCGATAGCCCGGCCCCTCTCCCGTTGCGATCCGCCTGCCCCTGAAGCTGCCGCCCGTTATGCGCATGACCTCAGTTCTCCGAAACGAGTTCCATCAAGGCGCGGTGCGCGTCCAAAAGCCGGTCGCGCATTTCGGTCTGGTCCACCCACGGCTTGGCCTGCACATCGCCAAGCTTGCCTTTGAAGCCCTCAAGCAGGCGCTCCGTCTCCCCAACCAGATAACCCCAGTCGATGCGGGGTCGGGCGCGCTCGGGATGCAGCTGAATGGCGGGAGCCTTGCCGGGCTTGAGTTCAACCTCTTCCAGATAGTCGGGAACGTGCACCGTCAGACCGTACCGCTCGCGGATCATCTCGGAAAGGATGGTCTGCGCCTTTTGCTCGCCATGCACCAAGAACACTTCCATGCCTGGATTGTCGAAGTTGCCAATCCATTCCATGATCTGGCTTTGCCCCGCATGGGCGGAGAAGCCGCCAATGGTGAAGACCTTGGCGTGAACAGCCACCTCTTCGCCCAGGAGGCGGATCTTCTTCGCGCCGTCCACGATGTGGCGGCCGGGAGTGCCCTGGGCCTGGAAGCCCACGAAGACGATGCTCGCGCCGTGCCGCCAGAGGTTGTGGCGCAGATGGTGCTTGATGCGACCCGCGTTGCACATGCCGCTGGCCGAAATGACCACGGCCGCACCCTTATGCTCGTTGATGCGCTGGGAATCGGCCGTGCTGCGCGTATAGACGAGGTTTGGCAGATCGAACGGGCTGTCGCCGTTCTGCATCAATTCACGCACCTCGTCGTCCATGTATTCGGGGTGCTTCTTGAATATCTCGGTTGCCCGGATCGCCAAGGGGCTGTCCAAAAAGACCGGCATCTCCTTGGGCAGCTTGCCCTCCTTGGCGAGCAGCCACAGCGTATAGATGATCTCCTGGCTGCGCTCAACGGCAAAGGCCGGGATGATGCACTTCTCGCGGTTCTTGTAAGCGTGGGCAATGGCCGCCGCCAATTCGTCGCGGCTGTTTTCCTCGTTCTTGTGGTCGCGGTCGCCATAGGTGGATTCCACGAAGAGATAATCCGCGCTGCGGGCCACTTCGGGATCGCTGACGAGCAGTTGGTTGGGACGGCCCAGGTCGCCCGAGAAGACCAGCGAGGTGCTGGAACCGTTGTTGACGGCAGTGACGTTGATGAAGGCGGAGCCCAGGATGTGGCCCGCGTCGCGGTACAGCACCTTGACGCCCGCCGCGGGTTCGAACTCGGCGTTGTATGCGACCGGCTTGATGAGCGGCAGAGTGCGGGTCACGTCGTCCTTGGTGTAGAGGGCCTCCACGGGCGGACGGCCGTGACGCAGTCGCTTCTTGTTTTCCCATTCAGCCTCCATCTCCTGGATGTGCGCGCTGTCGAGCAGCATGATCTCCAGCAGATCGGCGGTGGGTGGCGTGCAGTAGATAGGCCCCTTGAAGCCGTGCTTGACCAGCCTGGGCAAAAGCCCCGTATGGTCGATATGTGCATGGGTCACGAGCACGAACTCGATCTTCTCTGGCTCGTAGGGCGCCATGTCTCGGTTGCGTTTCTCGATATCCCTGTTGCCTTGATGCATGCCGCAATCAACGGCGAACCTGACTCCCCCCGCCTCGACGACGTAGCACGATCCCGTGACGGTCCGCGAGGCCCCCAAAAAATTTATCTTCACGCGCATCTCCTTTGACAAAACCACGCCGGACAAGTCCCGCGCGGCCGAATCTGCGGTGTTTACACCGCGACCGGCCGGGGGTAAACACCTCGGGCACGACACGAACCCGCCAAGGAGGTCTTTATGCAAGATTCCCGTCAATTCGTTATCGACAATCTCTCCACCAAGGAATCCTGGCGGCTGTTCCGCATCATGGCCGAAATCGTGGCTGGATTCGAAGACATGAACGACGTGGGGCCTGCCGTGTCCATCTTCGGATCGGCCCGTTCCAAAGAAGGCGACCAAGATTACGAAATGGCCAGAAAGCTCGCTAGGCTCCTCTCGGAGGCGGGCTACGACATCATCACCGGCGGCGGCCCAGGCCTGATGGAGGCTGCCAACAGGGGTGCGAAGGAGGGCGGCAAGGGCCGCTCCATCGGCCTGCACATTGAACTGCCGCACGAGCAGAAAAGCAACGACTACCTCGATCTGCGCGTCGATTTCCGCTACTTCTTCGTGCGCAAGGTCGTCTTCGTGAAGTACGCCATGGCCTACATCGCCCTTCCCGGCGGTTTCGGCACCCTGGACGAAGTCATCGAGGCTCTGGTGCTCATCCAGACCAAGCGCATCAAACCGTTCCCCGTCATCCTCATCGGCCGCGAATTCTGGGGCGGCATGGTGGAATGGTTCACCAAAGCGCTTCTCGACAAAGGCTTCATCGCTCCAGACGACATGGAACTGTTCACCATCATGGACACCCCTGAGCAGGCCGTCTCCTACATCAAGAGACACGTCATCGTCTGATGCGAAACCAGCGCAAGGCCATGGGCTTCGGCCTGGTCACGGTGCTCCTGTGGTCCACCGTGGCCTCGGCCTTCAAACTGTCGTTGGCGCACCTGGACGTGGCCCAACTCGTGCTGTGGTCATCCGTGACCTCGGCGCTGGTGATGCTCGCGGTGCTCGCGGCGCGCGGACGCCTCGGGCTGCTGTTCGCCTGCACGCCCCGCGAGTACCTGCGCTCCCTTGGCCTCGGGCTGCTCAATCCCTTCCTCTATTACCTCGTCCTGCTCACGGCCTACGACCTTTTGCCAGCCCAGGAAGCCCAGCCCCTCAACTACACCTGGGCCATCACCCTGACCATCCTCTCCGTGCCCATCCTGGGCCAGACCCTGTCCTTCCGCGACCTGGCGGCGACCTGCGTGTGCTGGTTCGGGGTGCTCGTCATCTCCACGCGCGGCGACCTGCTGGGCCTTGAGTTCGCAAGCCCCCTGGGCGTGGCCCTGGCGCTTGGCAGCACCGTCGTCTGGTCGCTCTACTGGCTGCTCGCGGCCAAGGACAAGCGCGACCCCGTGGTCGGTCTCGCGCTCAGCGTGCTTTTCTCCCTGCCCTTCTCCCTGGGCCTCGCCCTGTACGTCTCCTCGCCCTGGCCCGCCGATCCGGCCGGTCTTCTCGGAGCCGCCTACGTCGGTGTCTTCGAGATGGGGATCACCTTCATCACCTGGCTCGCGGCCCTGCGCTACGCCGAAAACACCTCGCGCGTGGGCAACCTGATCTTCATCTCGCCAATCATCTCGCTGTTCTTCATCCGCTTCGTGGTCGGCGAGGCCATCCTGCCCTCGACGATCGCGGGGCTGTTGTGCATTCTCGGCGGTCTCGCGCTGCAACAACTCGGCCGCCGGGCGCGCCTGTGACGGACACGGGCGCGACGGTTTGCAGAAGGCCCTTTTTCCTGTACCACTGACCGGCATTCAAACGGAACAATCATGCGCATCGCCATCACCACGTCCAGCTTCGCCCAGTTCGACCGCGACCCCCTCGCCCTCATCGAGCGGGCGGGCTTTTCCTTCGTGCTCAACCCCCACGGCCGAAAGCTCACGCGCGAGGAGACGATCTCCCTGTGCGCGGACTGCCAGGGCATCGTCGCGGGCACGGAAACCTACGACGCCGAGGTGCTCGACCGGCTCCCGGAACTCAAGGCCCTATCCCGCTGCGGCGTGGGTATGGACAGCGTAAACCAGGAGGTCTGCGCCGCCCGGGGCATAGCTGTGCGCAACACGCCTCTTGGTCCCACGCGCGCCGTGGCCGAGCTCGTGGCCGGACTGATCCTGGACATGCTGCGCAACATAAGCCGCATGGACCGGGAACTGCGCGGCGGAACGTGGAAAAAGCGCATGGGCAGCCTGCTTGAGGGCAAGAAAGTGGGCATCGTGGGCTACGGCCGCATCGGCCGGGCCACGGGCGATCTTCTGGAACGCCTGGGCGCGCGGGTGGCCTTTTCCGACCCCTTCGTGCGCGAGGCAGACCGCGAGCGCATGGAGTTACCCGACCTCCTGGCCTGGGCGGACATAATCAGCCTGCACTGCTCAAAGACCGCCGAGGCCTGTCATCTCCTGGACGGCGCCATGCTCTCCCTGATGCGGCCCGGCTCCTGGCTGGTCAACGCCGGGCGCGGCGGGCTCGTGGACGAGGAGGCCCTGGCCGGGCTCCTGCGCTCGGGCCATCTTGCGGGCGCGGCCATCGACTGCTTCGAGAAGGAACCCTACACCGGGCCGCTTCGCGAGATCGAAACCGCGATCCTGACCCCGCACATCGGCTCCTACGCGCGCGAAGGCCGCATCCGGATGGAGATCGACGCGGTGCGGAACCTGCTCGACGCGCTGGGAGTTTCCGCATGATCGAATGCGTGGTGCTCGACTGCGACGGAGTGATCCTCGAAACCGTCGAACTGAAGACCGAGGCCTTCGCCAAGAGCGCACGACACCTGGGGCCTGAGGCCGTGAGGACGCTCATCGACTTCCACCGCGCCCACGGCGGCGTGAGTCGCTACGAAAAGTACCGCCACCTGTGGCGCGAGGTCTTCGGGCGCGAAATCAGCGACGCGGAAATGGCGGACATGGTCGATCGCTTCATCGCGGCGGCGGCCGACGCCCTGGTCGAATGCCCGCTTGTGCCCGGCGTGCTCGACTTCCTGAACGAGTGGTCCGCACGGCTGCCCCTCTACGTGGCATCTGGCGCGCCGGACGAGGAATTAAAGTACATCCTGAAAGTGAAGAACCTTTCGTCCCACTTCAAGGGCATCCACGGCTCGCCCACGCCCAAGGCCGAACTCCTGGCCGCCATCGTGGCTTGCGAGGGCGTAGCCCCGGAACGCACGCTCATGGTCGGCGACTCGGGCACGGATCTCGACGCCGCCCGACGCGTGGGCACGCTCTTCTACGGCCGCGGCCCCTTCCCGCCTCCCCTGCCCTGGGGCGAGGATCTGCGTGGACTCTCCGCCTTCGTAGCCGAGCACGCCGCACCGGACTGAGGCCACACCGATCAGACGCGGTTCGGCATCCTAGAAAGGACGTGGCGCTCCAGCACTTCGGTCAATGGGGTGTCGTTGAACAGGTAGCGGTAGTCCATGTTCCGCTCGGTCAACTCCTCCGGCTTGATGTCCTCCAATTCGTCCAGGCGCACACGCCGGGCAAAGCCGTCCTTGATCATGTCGTCCAGCAGCCTGAATTCCGTTTCGAACACCCAGGTTTCCTTGCCGTACGGCAGCAGATCGAAAAGCAAGGTGGTCATGGCCCCGGCCACGACATTGATTTCAGCCATCAACTCGTCAGTTATTTCAAATACCTGGACAATTCGAGACCGATATTCCGGCGGAAGGCAATAGCTGTCGAGTTGGCGAAGGGGCCTCTCATCGGGTTTGAACTTGAAGAACACCGTGTAGCCAAGATCGATCAACTTTTGGATATACCGACCTATGAGCTGCGTATTGCCCCAGAATTCGTACGGTATGAGAATGTTCCGGGGCGAGAAGCGGGGGGATTCCAGACGACGATAGCCGTAGCTGTGCTTGTTCGCTCCTTGCAGGAAGTAGCCCTCGGGGAAAACGCGGCTGTGACGGCGGATGGCCGCCTCCCAGTAGGCCCCCCAGACGATGACGTTATCGAACCACTGATACTCGCCCGGCTCCCAGCCTTCCATGACATAGCCCGCCTGACGCCGGGCGTACATGCCCAGTTGGTAGCCAACGCTCGGAATACCGAGTTCCTTGCAGGCAAAAAGAATGGGGTAGACCTCATTGGCATCGTCGATACCGAAATAGACATCGGGCCGCAGGCTGGCCAAATGCTGCTTGTGCGATTCGAATTCCCGCACGGCCGACGACATGGTTTCCTCGATGGAACGGATGACGGCGGCATAAAAATCGCGCGTCAGGGGAGGAAAGGCGGAGAGGTCGTATTCGTTGTGAAAGATCGGCTCGCCCGGCACTGCCCGGTGCAGGAAATAGACGGGATGCGGCTGGACGTCCGCTTCCTTCAGGAGTTTGGCGCTGGGGGAATAATTGAAGACGAGGGGAACCTGTCTCTCCTCGAAGATTTTCAGCATCTCGCGCGTGCGGAAGTCGGAGGGACCGTAACGGTAAAAGAGCAGCCCACCGCGCGTGCGCCCGGCCACGGCGCGGTTGTGCGCCTCGACCTGCGCGGCGAAGGCTTCCTGCTTACGCCTCCTCAGGAGCGCAAAGGGCGGATGCATAAGGTCCCAGATGCGGCCAAAATTGAGCTTGTTGATGACCACCGGCCGGGTGCCGTTTTTATGCAAGCGCTCGATCAGTGGTCCATACTGAACGAAGCGGAACATACACCGCCAGAACAGGAAATTGACGCGAGAGGAAAGCCAGTTGAATCCCAAATGCCAATAGTTGTCTCGCAGCCGCTTGCCATTCGTGGCGCGCAGTTCGTAAAATGCGAAAAGATGGCTGAGGGCGGCTTCCAGATCGTTGTCCGGGAAGTACTTCTCGCGGCCGCGCAGACCACGCAATTCCAGGATGCCGCTGCTGCCTTCGGTTATGATAATCGGTAACATTTCTCCAGTCCCAGGGATATCCAAATTGATGTCCGCCCTGACCACGAAAGCGGACGTCGATTTTATCGCAACGGTTACGGATAGTCTTTCCGCAGCGGATCGTCGCGCATCAGTTCCTTGACCAGTTCGAGATCGGCGGGCGTGTCAACGCTCTTGGTGCGCACGGCGGTGTACACCATGCGCACGGGCTTGCCGTTCTCCAAAAGGCGCATCATGTCCACGGACTCGATGCGTTCAAGCGGCGTCTCGGGCATGGCGTTGAACTCGATCAGGGCCGTGCGGCGGAAGGGGATGATGCAGACCTGCTTGCGCATGGGCACGTTCAGGACGCCCTTCTTGCGCGAGGGGATGGGCTCGCGCGAGAAATAGAGCGCGTTGCCTGAAAGATCCGTGACGACCTTGACCTCGTTGGGGTCCTCGAACTCCGCGACGCTCGAAAGATCGGCCATCAGGTTGACCACGCCGCAGGAAGGGTCGTCCAGCATGGGAGAAACTGCCGCGCGGATCATGTCCGGCGTGACCATGGGCTCGTCGCCCTGGACCATGACCACGATGTCCACGTCCTCGCCGAGCTGCGCCTCGATCTTCTGCATGCACTCGGCCGTGCGGTCGGTGCAACGCTCGTGCGTGTCCAGGGTCATCACCGCCTTTCCGCCCACGGATTCGACCCACTCGGCGATCTCGCGGTCGCAGGTGGCGACCACGGTCTCGTCCAGAAGCTCGCACATGCGGGTGCGGAAATAGACGTGGCCCACCATGGGCAGGCCGTGGATATCGGCCATGGGTTTGCCCGGAAAACGAGAAGACCCCATGCGGGCCGGTATGACTGCGACGATCTTGCCCATTGCGGCGTGCTCCCGTGTCCTATTTCTTCATGTGTTGGTTGAAAGTCGCCACACCCTGGCGCGAACTCGCGTCCAGCATGCGGATGTCCAGGCTGTAGGCCACGAAACGATAGCCCTGGGCCAGACGGCGGGCGAACGTCTCCGGGTCGGGCTCTACCACGTGGATGCCCGGAGCCTTGCCCGAAAACGGCCCCTTGGCCTCGATCTCGGCCAGGGCCGCCTGAACCTCGGGCCGGTCGAACTCGCCGGGGAAGCCGAGCGAGGCCGAGAGGTCGTAGGGTCCCACAATGTAGCCGTCCACGCCGTCCACGGCCAGGATGGATTCGAGATTGCGCACGGCCTCGATGTGCTCGATCTGCACGATGCACACCGATTCCTCGGCCAGCCAGCGCTTGTATTCGGGAAAGCTCGCGCCGTAGCCCTGGGCGCGGAAAAGGCCCACGCCCCGCGTGCCGCGCGGCGGATAGTGCATGGCGGCCACTGCGGCCCTAGCCTGCTCCGCGTTCAAGACCATGGGCACGATGATGCCCTGCGCCCCGGCGTCCATGACCCGTTTGATCTGTATGGGATCGTTGTCCGAAAGGCGGACCAACGGCGTGGCCCCGGCCAGGGACGCGGCGCGCATGAGTTCCGCGCACTCCGAAAGCGTAAGCGAGGCGTGTTCGAGGTCGCAGGCCAGCCAGTCGTAGCCCGCGCGGGCCATGATCTCGGCGATGGCCGGGCTCGGCAGGGTCAGCCAGGAACCGAGCGCCGAACCGCCCGAAGTCAGTATTTTCTTGAGAGACGCCATGTTCATGCCTCCGTGAATCCAAGGATGGTGAAGAGTCTTTGGGCCGAGGCGGCCAGGGAAAAACGGGCCACGACCGCCTCGCGCGCGGCCAGCGCCATGTCCGCGCGGCGCGCGGGATCGTCCAGCAAAAGCGCCACGGCCTCGCGCCACTCGCCGGGCTCGCGGACCAGGAAACCCGTGCGGCCGTGCTCCACGATCTCTCGGTTGAAGCCCACGTCCGAGGCCACGGGCACCGCACCGCAGGCCATGTACTGCAAGAGCTTGAAGCCGCACTTGCCGCGTGTGTACTCGTCGTCGGAAAGCGGCATGAGGCCGATGTCCATGGCCTGAAGCTGCGCGATCTCGCGCGTGGGACTCCAGGCTTCGAAGTCCGCGCCTTCGCCCGCATACGGCTCGTCCGAGACGACGTGCAGGCGCATGCGCTCCGCCAAAGGACGAAGCGCCTCGAAAATCTCGGGCAGGAAAAACTGGTTGCAAGCCGTGCCCATCCAGCCCACCACAGGAAGCCCCGCTCTGTCTCGTCCGCCGGGAACGTAGACGTCGGTGTCGAGCGGCGTGGGCAGTATCTCCACCTTCGCGGCGAATTCCCTGGCCCGTCCGGCCAGGAACGAATTGCCCGCGATGACGAGGTCGGCGCGGCGGCACACGGCCTGAAAGCGCGGCTCCTGTTTGGCGCGTTCGCGCTCGCGCCGGGCCGGGTCCAAGACGTTCGGATGCGAGGTCCAGACCGCGTCATCGAAATCATAGACGAAGCGCCTGCCCACGCGCGCGGCCAAGGCCAGATCCAAGGGATTGAGCAGCTTTTTCTGCAGCACCAGCACGTCGGCGCGCGGCAGGCCGAAAAAGAAGGGGATCCGCGCCAGCGCGCCCTTGGGAATGACCCTGAACGAGGCCTCGATGCCGCGTTCACGCGCCTTGACCACGAACGGCGCGACCCGAAACCGCACCGAGGGGAGCGTCTCGCCCGATTGGGTCAGATACAGGAGGCTTGGCACGGCAATGCGCCTTCGCGGCTACAAAAAGTCGGGATCAATGCCCGCGCTGCCGCCGTGGAGCATGAGCTTTATGTAGCGCACGGTGCGTTCGTCCACGGGCACGATGGGAAATCCCTTGCGGCAGGCGTCGCATTTGGCCACGGCCGGGCTCGTGGGCGATATGACCGGCACCTCCCGGCCGCAGAAGGGGCAGGCGTAGAGGTAGATCAGTTCCAGGCCCGTGGGCTTGACCGGGGTGACGGGCTTTTGCGTCTCGCTCATGCTGCTCCCTTTTCGATCAGGCTCGTTCCGGTCATGGCCTGAGGCTGCGCAAGGCCCAGAATCGCCAGGGCCGTGGGCGCGATGTCGGCCAGCCGTCCGCCCGCGCGCAGGCGCGCCGTCGTCAATCCCTCCCCTGCCAGCAGGAAGGGCACGGGATTGACGCTGTGTGAGGTCTGCGGACCGCCGTCGGGGCCGATCATCTCCTCCGAATTGCCGTGGTCGGCCGTGAGCAGCAGGCAGCCGCCCCGCGCGAGCACGGCCTGGGCGATCTTGTCCACGCAGCCGTCCACCACGCGGCAGGCGGCCATGGCCGCCTCCATGACTCCGGTGTGGCCCACCATGTCCAGGTTGGCCAGGTTGCAGACCACAAGGTCGTACTTGTCCAGGTCCTCGATCAACCGCCGCGTGACCTCCGGGGCGCTCATCTCGGGCTTCAGGTCGTAGGTCGCCACCTCGCGCGGACTCGGCACCAGGATGCGCTCCTCGCCGGGAAAGGGCTCCTCGCGGCCGCAGTTGAGGAAGAAGGTCACGTGGGCGTACTTCTCGGTCTCCGCGATGCGCAGTTGCCTGAGTCCGGCCTCGGCCGCGACCTCGCCCAGGGTCGAGCGCACGTCCTGCGGCCCGAAGGCCACGGCGAGCGGAAAGGAGGCCTCGTAGCGGGTCATGGAGGCGAAGGCCGAAAGAAGCGGCCGTGTTGCGCGCGCAAATCCCTCGAAGTTCGGATCGAAGATGCTCTGGCTGATCTCGCGCGCCCGGTCCGCCCGGAAGTTGAAGAAGATCAGGGCGTCGCCGTCGCGAAGGCATTGCGGCTTCTGCCCCTCGGCCGCGATGGGCGTGGGCGGGATGAACTCGTCCGACTGGTCCGCGGCGTAGGCCCGGTCGATGGCCGAAAGCGCGTCCGGGGCACGCTCGCCAACTCCCTGCACAAGCATTTCGTAGGCCTTTTGCACACGCTCGAAGCGCTTGTCGCGGTCCATGGCGTAGAAACGGCCGCAGACCGAGGCCACGCTGCCCGCTCCCTCGCGCGCCATGAACTCCAAAAGCCGTTGCATGTAGCCGCGTCCGGCGCGCGGCGCGGTGTCGCGGCCGTCCATGAAGCAGTGAACCAGAGCCTCGACGCCTTCGCGTTTGGCCAGGCGCAGGAGCGCGAAAAGATGCTCGACGTGGCTGTGCACGCCGCCGTCGGAGAGAAGCCCCATCAGGTGAAGTCGCCCGCCAGAGGTCTTGGCCTTAGCTATGGCGTCGAGAAAGGCGGGGTTCTCGTAGAACGAGCCGTCCTCGATGGCTAGGTCGATGCGCGTCATGTCCTGATAGACCACGCGGCCCGCGCCGATGTTCATGTGGCCGACCTCGGAGTTGCCCATGAAGCCGGGCGGCAGGCCCACGTCGAGCCCGGAGCAGGCAAGCTCCGTGTGCGGCCAGCGGGCGAAAAGCTCCTTCACGGCCGCCATGTCCGCGCAGGCCACGGCGTTGCCCCGCCCTTCGGGCGCGATGCCCCAGCCGTCCAGAATGAGGAGGACGAGGGGCCTATGCGTCGCGCTCACCGCACAATCCCTCGGGCAACTCCACCCTCTGCCCTTCGGCCCACAAGCCTTCCAGGTCGTACAGGTCGCGTTTCTCCCCGGTGAAGAGGTGCACGAGCACGTCGTTCAGATCGACGAGTATCCAGGCGCCCTCCTTCTGCCCTTCCATGCCGAGGTATTCGATGTTCGCCTCGGCCGTTTGGTCGAGCACGTGGGCGGCCAGACCCTTGGCGTGGCGGGGGCTGGTGGCCGTTGCCAGGACGAGCATTTCAGCGATGGGGCAGACCCCGGCCACGTCCAGGACCGTCACGTCGGCGGCCTTCTTGTCGCTGAGCCACCGGGCCACGAGCGTGGCCTTCTCGTGCGTGGGGATGTCCAGATACGTGCCTCTCGAATTCTTCTTTTTCTTGACCATCAGGTGTCCGTGCCTTGCATGCCCTCGCGGGTCTATCCGGGCGTTGCGCCGGATTTTCGGGGCGTGGGGTTTTCGGCGACAAGGACCTCGGCCAGGGGCCGCTTGGGCACGTGGTGCCTGTCTTCCTCGTCGCGCCAGTATTTGATCGACCCGCCATGGGCCGCCTCTTCCAAAACGATCGTTTCCGCCGGTTCTCCCAGGGCCACGACCAGCAGCATCTCGAAATTTTCGGGCAGGCCAAGCGTACCGGAGAGCCCCACCTTGTCGCGCACCGAGCCGATCACGCAACCGCCAAGGCCCGCCGCCGTGGCCCCAAGCAGCAGGTTCTGGACCGCGAAGCCGTGGTCGCAGCCGGGCGAAGCGCTCACTAAGCGATCGTGCAGCACGATCACGTAGGCGGACGGCCGCTCGTCCTCGGCAGGCCCTTTCCAGTCCTTGAGATACGCCGCCCAGGCGAGATGCGCGAAGACCTCGGCGCACAGCGAGGGCTCGTTCACGATGACGTACTTGAGGGGTTGCAGGTTCGCGCCCGAGGCCGCGAGCCTGGCCAGGTCAACGAGATCGCGCAACGTCTGCAAGGGCACCTTCCGCTCCCGGCGGAAGCGGCGGCAGCTTCGGGTGCGCGTCACGAGCGAGCGAAAGTGCGGTTCTCCATCCATAATCCCGTTCATCCGCGCGGACTCTAGCCCAATCGCGGACGAGCCGCAATGAGCGCCATGAAATCGACCTCCCTCACAGCGCACGACTGCCCTTTACCGTGGTCGCGATTTGTGGAAGATTCCCCCGGCACGCCGCAAGGAGCCACAGAACAGATGAACGAACTCCTCCTCTTCCAGGTCGCGGGCGAGGACCGCCCCGGCCTGGCCGCCGCGCTCACGGAGCGCATGGCACGCTACGACCTCGAAATCCTGGACATGGGGCAGGCCATCATCCTGGACATGCTCTCCCTGGGCATCCTGGTGCGCGTGCCGAAAAGCTCGGAATCCGCGCCCGTGGTCAAGGATCTGCTCTTCCTGGCCCACGAGTTGGGCATGAACCTGAAGTGCATCCCCGTGACCGAGGACGAATACACCCGCTGGGCGGCGCTGGAAGAGCGGCAACGCCACATCGTGACCCTCATCGGCAGGTCGATCTCCTCCGGCCAGGTGGCCGCGCTGACCCGGGCCCTGCACGAGCACGGCATGAACATCGAGGTCGTGACCAGACTCTCTGGCCGCGCGCCACTGACCCAGGCCGCCGACGCCAAGCCCGCCTGCGTGGAATTCTTCGTTCAAGGCCGCCCTCGCGATCCCGAGGCCCTGCGCGGCGAGTTCCTGCGCATCGCCCAGGAGATGGGCGTGGACATCGCCCTGCAGGAGGACAACGTCTTCCGCCGCAACAGAAGGCTCGTGGCCTTCGACATGGACTCGACCCTGATCCAGGCCGAGGTCATCGACGAGCTGGCCAAGGAAGCCGGGGTGGGCGAGCAGGTCGCGGCCATCACCGAGGCGGCCATGCGCGGCGAGATAGACTTCCAGGAGAGCTTCCGCCGCCGCCTGCGGCTGCTCAAGGGACTGCCCGAAACGGCCCTGGCCCGCGTGGCCGAGCGCATTCCCATGACCGAGGGCGCGGAGCGACTGATAACCAACCTCAAGCGCTTCGGCTACAAGATCGCCATCATCTCCGGCGGCTTCTCCTGGTTCGGCAGGAAGTTGCAGCAACGCCTGGGCATCGACTACCTCTACGCCAACGAACTCGAAGTCCGCGACGGCGCTGTCACGGGCGAGGTGGTCGGCCAGGTGGTTGATGCGGCCAGGAAGGCCGAGATATTGCGCGAGATCGCCGAGCGCGAGCAGATCAGCCTGCAACAGGTCATCGCCGTGGGCGACGGCGCGAACGACCTGCCCATGCTGAACCTCGCGGGCCTTGGCATCGCGTTCCACGCCAAGCCGGTGGTCAAGGCCGGGGCGCGCCAGTCCATCTCCACCCTGGGCCTGGACTCGATCCTCTTCCTGATCGGCCTGCGCGAACGCGACACAATGTCTTAGAACCAGTTTCAAAACTCTCCCCTGCTGCGAACGGCTGCGGAAAACGATGGCGGCACCGGGAAGAAAAAAACGTCCTCGACGTGGCGCTGCCACGCCTCCGGGCGTTTCTCCCTCCCCGGCTTGCCCTCGCTTCCCTCGCGCGCTCTCGCAACGGGGTTATTTCTGAAACTGGTTCTCGCAGCCCGTCCCCAAAACAAGACATCTGGCGCTTTTTCAACGGACTGCGCAAATGCCGATTGAAGAGCCTGCTGTCTTCCCCTCAGGGACGGATAATCCAGAAGAGGTGTTCGCTGGCGCTTATGCGCGCCACGGGCAAGGTCTCGTCGCCTTCCTCGCAACCCGCAAGCGCGGCTTCCAGCGCCTCGCGCTTGCCCTTGGCCCCTGTGAGCACGGCCACGCGCCGCGCGGCCCGGATGCAGGGCAGGGTCATGGTCACCCGCTCCACGCGGGGGTCGAGATCGGGCGCGGCCGCGGCCACGAAGCAGCGATCCGTCTCCGAGAGCGCCGCCGAGCCTGGAAAGAGCGAGGCCGTGTGGCCGTCCGCCCCCATGCCCAAAAGCACGAGATCGAAGACCGGCATTTGAGGCGCGGCCACGCCGGTGAATCCGCGCACGTCCCGTTCGGCCGCGTCGGCCGCGTCCACGGCCCCACGTTCGCCCTGGATGCGGTGGACATTGCCCTCGGGCAGGGGAATCTTCGAGAGCAGGATATCTGCGGCCATGCGGTAGTTGCTGCGCTCGTCCTCGGGCGGCACGGCCCGTTCGTCGCTGAAAAAGACGTGGGTCGAGGCCCAGGGAATCCTGAACTCGCCGCGCGAAAGCTCGTCGTAAAGCGGCGAGGGCGTGCCGCCGCCCGAAAGGGCCAGGAGGAACCGGCCGCGCTCGGCCACGGCTGCGGCCGCCGCCTCGGCCACCACCTGGGCGGCCGCAAAAACGAACTCCATGCGCGATTCGCACAAATCGATGTGACGCTTCATGCCCGTGGAATCTCCCGTCGTTCGAGGAGCCGCGCCATCCGTTCCGGGCCGTCGGAGCCGGCCGGATAAACGAACAGGCGCTCCTTCATCTCGCATTCGTTCAGTATGGGGGTCAGAAAACTCCAGCACAATTCCACGCCATCCTGCCTCCAGAACAGCGTGTGGTCGCCCAACATGCAGTCGATGAGCACCTTTTCGTAGGCGTCCAGCGCGGGACCGGTGTAGCCCTGCCCGTAATCGAAGTTCATGCGCACCGTGCGCAGGCACATCTTGGGGCCGGGCGTCTTGGTCTGAAAGCTCAGGGTGATTTCCTCGCGGGGCTGAATCCCGAGAACGAGCCGGTTGGCCGAGATGTGGTCGCCCAGGATGTGCCGGAACATGGAGCACGGCACTTCCTTGAACTGCACGGCGATCTCGGTCCGCTTGGCCCGCAGGCGTTTGCCCGAAACGAGATGAAACGGCACCCCCTGCCAGCGCCAGTTGTCCACGAAGACCTTGAGCGAGGCCAGGGTCGGAATGCGCGAGTCCTTGGCCACACCCGGCTCATCGACATAGGCGACAACCTTTTTGCCGTCAATTTCCCCTGCCCCGTACTGGCCGAGCACCAGATGGTCGTCCAGCCGGTCCAGGGGAAAGGGCTTGAGCGACCGGTAGAGCTTGGTTTTCTCGTCGCGCACGCGCTCGCCCTCGAAAATGGAGGGCGGCTCCATGGCGGAAAGGGCCAGAAGCTGCATCATGTGGTTCTGGAACATGTCGCGCAGCACCCCGGCCTTCTCGTAGTATCCGGCGCGGTGCTCCACGCCCAGGCTCTCGGCGGCCGTGATGTGCACCGAGGCCACGTAATTTCTGTTCCACAACGGTTCGAAGATGGAGTTGGCGAAACGCAACATAATGACGTTTTGCACGGTCTCCTTGGCCAGATAGTGATCGATGCGGAATATCTGGTGCTCGCGAAACGACTCGTGCAGTGTGGCGTCGAGCGCCTTGGCCGTTTCGAGGTCGCTGCCAAAAGGTTTCTCCACGACGATGCGCGAGAAGCTTCTGCCGGGCAAGGTCTCCCTTGAGAGCCCCGAAGCCCCGAGGCCCCGTGCGATGTCTTCATAAGCCTCTGGCGGCACGGCCAGATAGAAAAGGCGGTTGCCGCCGAGCGAAAGCTCCCGGTCCTTGGCGTCCAAAAAATCCGCCAGCGGCCCGTAGGCCTCGGCCAAGCCGAAATCCGCCACCGGGCAGTAGAAGACCCGGCGGGCCATCTCGTCCCAGCCATCCATGTGTTTTTCGCCGTGCTCGCGCAGGGCCTCGCGCATGCGCTCCCGAAACGCCTCGTGCGTGAGATCGGAGCGGCTGGCCCCAACCACGAGGAAATTCTCGGGCAGCCCGTGGTAGCGAAAGAGACGGTACAGCGCGGGAAAGAGCTTGCGCGAGGTCAGATCGCCCGTGGCCCCGAAGATGACCACGGCCAAAGGCTCGTCCGCGTGCTCGAAGACGCACATGCCGCCCTGGGAATGCTCATAGGTCGTGGTCTCAACCCGCACGTCGCCGTTCATGCCTCGCCCTCCCCGCTCGGCTTCACGGCGTGGCCGCCAAACTCGCGTCGAAGCGCCGCAAGCATCCTGTCGGCGAAGGCGTCGTCCGTGCGCGAACGGAAGCGCTCCATGAGCGCAAGGGTGATGACCGGCGCGCTCACGCCCGACTCCACGGCCTGTTGCACTGTCCAACGGCCCTCGCCCGAATCATCCACGTGCCCGGCGATGGCCGAAAGGCGGGGGTCGTCGGCAAAGGCGCGCCCGGCCAGTTCGAGCAGCCAGGAGCGGATGACGCTGCCCTTGTTCCACAGCCGGGAGAGCGCGGCGAAATCGAGACCTTCGCCGTAAGGGGAGCGCTCCAAGAGCGCGAAGCCCTCGGCGTAGGCCTGCATCAGGCCGTATTCGATGCCGTTGTGGATCATCTTCACGAAATGTCCCGCGCCCGTGGGGCCGCAATGCATGTGGCCGTCCTCGGGAGCCAGGGCGTCCAAGGCGGAACGAAGCAGCGCCACTGCCTTTTCTTCGCCCCCGACCATCAGGCAGTAGCCTTCCGAAAGCCCCCACACGCCGCCGCTCGTGCCCACGTCCACGTAATGCGCCCCGATCGACGCGAGCAGCGCAGCGCGCCGGGCGTCGTCCTTGAAATGGGTGTTGCCGCCGTCCACGACCACGTCCCCGGCCGCGAGCCGGGGCAAGAGCCGCTGCAACGTCTCATCCACGACGGCTCCGGCGGGCAGCATCATCCAGAACAGGCGCGGGGCTTCGAGCGCGTGGGAGAGTTCCTCCAGGCTCTCAAAAGCCCGCACCCCTGGCTCCTTATCGGCCAGTTCCCTGGCCGTCTGAAACGTCCGGTTCCAGGCGGCGACCGAAAGTCCCTTGCGCGCCATCCGGCGAGCCATGTTCAGCCCCATGCGGCCAAGTCCGATCATGCCGATGCGCATCGCGTCCTCCTTCGCCTCTCGTCCCATTCCTCAACGCTATGGCCCTTTTCGCCATCCGGCGCAAGGCGGGAGCGCTCCATGAGACCAGTTTCATTCGGGAAAGGGTATTGACGCGGCGCGGCGGCATCGGGCAGTGAATGGGAAGCGGGCTGAACCGCCCGTTGAAGTATTGTTGACAAACCCCTTTTTTCAGGCTGCTCAAAAAGGCTCAGATGCAAGGCGCAAGAAAAGTTCAAGGCCGAAGCGTATTTGCAATACGCGAGGGTTTGGACTTTTCACAGCAACGCAGCAGATGGGGCTTTTTCAGCAGCCTGGAAGCGGGCTGAACCGCCCGCTTGGCATGTGTATCGTCAATGACGGCAGCAGAACGGTCAGGAGGAAGCGTTACGTGATCTTCGACATCAAACAGGAAACGATGCCGCGCGAGGAACTGCGTGAATTGCAACTGGCGCGCCTGAAGAATCAGGCCGAACGGGTCCATGCCCTGGTGCCGTTCTACCGCAAGCGGTTCGACGAGTTGGGCATCAAGCCCTCGGACATCAAGAGTCTCAAGGATCTGAGCCTCTTGCCCTTCACCGAGAAGCAGGATCTGCGCAACCACTACCCCTTCGGCATGTTCGCCGTCCCGCGCGAGAGCATCGTGCGGCTGCACGCCTCGTCCGGCACCACGGGCAAGGCCACCGTGGTCGGCTACACCCGGCGTGACATCGAGACGTGGGCCGATTGCATGGCCCGCTCCTTCGCCATCGCCGGAGCCACCCCAAGCGACACCATCCACAACGCCTACGGCTACGGGCTGTTTACCGGCGGCCTGGGTGCACACTACGGCGCGGAGCGGCTCGGCGCGACGGTGGTGCCTGTCTCGGGCGGTGGCACCAAGCGCCAGGCCATCCTGCTGCGCGACTTCGCCCCGGACGTCATCTGCTGCACCCCCTCCTACGCCCTGCACCTTTACGAGGCCGCGCTCGAAATCGGCATCGACATCAAGGAGTTGCCGCTTCGCATCGGCATCTTCGGCGCGGAGCCCTGGACAGAGGAGATGCGCCGCGATATCGAAGTCAAGCTCGGCATCAAGGCTCTGGACATCTACGGCCTTTCCGAGGTCTTGGGGCCTGGCGTGGGCATGGAATGCATCGAGGCCCAATCGGGCTTGCACCTGCAGGAGGACCACTTCCTGTTCGAGATCATCGATCCGGTGAGCGGCGAGCAGTTGCCCGACGGCGAGGTGGGCGAACTGGTCATCACCACGCTGACCAAGGAAGGCATCCCGCTCATTCGCTACCGCACGCGCGATCTGACCTCGCTCAATCCCACGCCGTGCGTCTGCGGCCGCACCTTCACGCGCATGAACCGGATCATGGGCCGCTCCGACGACATGCTCATCATCCGCGGCGTCAACGTCTTCCCCTCGCAGATCGAGTCGATCCTGCTGGAGACCCGTGGCCTCACCCCGCACTACCAGCTCATCGTGGACCGCCACGGCCCCCTGGACACCCTGGAGGTGCAGGTGGAAGTGGACGAGAAGCACTTCTCGGACGAAATCAAGAACCTGCAGCGCCTCGAGCGCCAGATCCAAAAGAATATCAAGGACTACCTCGGCGTCTCGGCAGCCATCAAGCTGGTCGAGCCGCGCTCCATCGCGCGCAGCGAGGGTAAGGCCAAGCGCATCATCGACAAACGGGTGAAATAGGTCGGCTCACACGCCGCCACGCCATACCCCGAAGCAAGAGAGGCAGCCATGAAAGTCGATCAACTCTCCATCTTCCTGGAAAATCGCGCTGGTCGCCTGGCCGAGGTGACCAAGGTCCTGAGCGACAACGGCATCAACATCCGCGCCCTGTCCCTGGCCGATACCTCGGACTTCGGCATCCTCAGGCTCATCGTCAACGACTTCGAAAAGGCCCGCGCCAAGCTCAAGGAAAGCGGCTTCACCGTGGGCCGCACCTCCGTGGTGGCCGTGGAGGTGGACGACACCCCCGGCGGCCTGCACCGTCTGCTCGAAATGCTTGGCGCGCAAAACGTGAACGTCGAATACATGTACGCCTTTGTGCACCAGAGCGGCCGCAACGCCATCATCATCTTCCGTTTCGACCGCACCGACCAGGCCATCGAGATCCTGCAGGCCAACAAGGTCACGATCATCCCCGGCGACCAACTCTACACCATGTAGCGCCGGGGCCGCCGCCCGGCCGGGCCTTTCCGCATGAAAGGCCCGGCCGCGAGCGCGGGGGAGGCAGCCATGACCACCCCGACCCTGACCCAGACCGGCGAGTATGAATGGCGGCTCGATCCGCTGCCCGGCATGCGCGCCGAGGCAGTGGTATTCGGCGGCCGCGAAATCGTCTCGAATCTCGAAGCGCATGCCCTTCGCCAACTGGCCAACGTGGCCTCCCTCCCCGGCCTCGCGGGCCGCGTCTGCGCCCTTCCGGACACCCATTCCGGCTACGGCTTTCCCATCGGCTGCGTTGCGGCCATGCGCCCGGGGAAAGGCGTCGTCTCGGCGGGCGGCGTGGGCTTCGACATAGCCTGCGGCGTGCGCACCCTGCTCACAAACCTCAGCGAGGAGGACGTTCACCCCCACCTTCCCGAACTGGCGGAACTCCTCTTCGCTGCCGTGCCCTCGGGAACCGGCCGGGGCGGCGGTTTTGGCCTCTCCCCTTCCGCGCTCGACGACGTGCTGATGAACGGTGCGGCCTTCGCCGTGGCGAAGGGCTACGGAGCCAGGGAGGATCTCGAACGCATCGAGGAAGGAGGCCGCTTCGAGGGGGCCGATCCATCCGTGGTCTCGGCCGAGGCGAGAAAACGCGGCCAGGATCAACTCGGTACGCTCGGGTCGGGCAACCACTACCTGGAAGTCCAAGTGATGGACAAAGTTTTCGACGCCCGTCTGGCCGACGGCTTTGGCCTCTTTCCAGGACAGGTCGTGGTCGGCGTGCACTGCGGCTCGCGCGGCCTGGGGCATCAGGTGGCCACCGATTTTATGGCGCGCATGAGGGCCGAGGCCCCGCGCCACGGTCTTTCCCTGCCCGATCCAGACCTCGCGTGCGCACCCCTGGCCTCTGAAACCGCCCTCGCCTACCTCGGGGCCATGCGCGCGGCGGCCAATTTCGCCCTGGCCAATCGTCAGGTCATCGCCCATCTCGTCCGCACCGTCTTCGGCGGGGCATTCCGGGATGCCGGGCCCATGCCGCTGCTGTGGGACGTGAGCCACAACCTGTGCCTGCCCGAGGAGCACCGCGTGGGCGGCCGCTCCATGCGCCTCTTCGTCCACCGCAAGGGCGCGACGAGGGCCCTGCCGCCCGGCCATCCGGCCCTGCCGCGTCACCTCTCGCGGTTCGGCCAGCCAGTTCCGGTGGGCGGCAGCATGGGTACGGCGTCCTACATCCTGGCTGGCGTGGCCACGTCCATGGAACGCTCCTTCGGCTCCGCCTGTCACGGCGCGGGACGGCTCATGTCGCGCGGCCAGGCCAAGAAGCGCTTCAAGGGCCGCGCGCTGGTCGATTCCCTGCGCGGCCAGGGCGTGGTGATCCGATCGGGCTCCTTGTCGGGCGTGGCCGAGGAGGCTCCAGGGGCGTACAAGGACATCGAGGCGGTGGTGGCCGCCACCCAAGGCGCGGGACTGGCCAAGGCCGTGGCGCGCCTTCGCCCGCTCGCCTGCGTCAAGGGATGAATCGAACACCGATCCGTGATCGACATTGCCATTGACGCAAACGTCATGCTATCAGGCCGTCTTAGCGTGGAGCGCCTGACAAGCATGAACGACCACACCATCCTTCTCATAGAACCCGACCAGGAAGACGCGCGCCGGATCATCTCCGCGTTGTCCACGCTTGAAAACGTCACGGTCCGCCACAGCCCTTCCCTCGACCATCTCCTGGAAACCAAGGAAGACGGCCCGTATCTCGCCGTCATCGTGGCCATGGGCATCGACGCCCCGGACTCGGGGAGGCTGCATACGCGCCTGATGTCCATGTCCCTGGAAGCCCCGGTCATCGCCCTAGCGCCCGAAGGCCGCGAGGACGTCAAGACCCTTGCCCGTGCCCTTGGCGCAGGGGACGTTCTTTACAAGGACGACACGCTCGGCCCCGAACTTTTGCGCATGGCGCGGCTCCTGCAGTCGCGCGCCAAGGCCAGGGAGACGGCGAACGCGCCCAAGCCGTCCGATCACTGGGTCGAGCGCATCATCGCCAACAACGCCGATGGCATTCTGATCATGGACCACGAGGGCCACTTGCTCTTCGCCAACCCGGCGGCGGAACGAATTTTCGGCATTTCCAGCGAGGAACTCGTCGGGCATGGCTTCGGCTTTCCTGTCATAGCGGGTGAATCCACAGAGATCGACATCTTCTCGAAAACCGGGTCGAAAATTGTGGAAATGCGCGTCGTGGAAATCGACTGGGACGGTCGCATGGCCTTTTTGGCCTCGCTGCGCGACATCACCGAACGCAAGCGCATGGAAATGGAACTGGCTAAGGCCAAAGAGGACGCAGAATCCGCAAACAGGGCCAAGAGTGATTTTCTTGCCAAGATGAGCCATGAGATACGCACCCCTATGACCGGGATCATCGGCATGACCGAGCTCGCCCTGGCATCCGGCCTCAATCCGCAACAGCGCGAATATCTGGAAATGGTTCGCCAGTCGGCCAACTCGCTCCTCTCCATCCTGAACGACATCCTCGATTTCTCCAAGATCGAGGCGGGACGGCTTGAGCTCGAAAACAAGCCGTTCGACCTTTTCAGAACCCTTGAGCTTTCCATTAAGATATTCAAAAACCTGTCGCACAAGAAAGGCCTACGCTTGGCCAGCCGCGTGGAAGGTTTCGTGCCGCGCCACCTCATGGGCGACGCCGGCCGCTTCCGCCAAGTCGTCAACAACCTGCTCTCCAACGCCGTGAAATTCACCGATCAGGGCGAGGTCGTCCTCTCGGTTCGTCTGGCGCGCCCCGAAGGGGCCTCGCGCGAAGACCTGCCGCCCGGTTCCGAGGTGACGCTACAATGCAGCGTCAGGGACACGGGCGTCGGCATACCCCGGGACAAGCTCGGCGTGATCTTCGACTCATTCTCCCAGATCGACAACACGGCCGGACGCAACGAGAATGGCACCGGACTTGGACTCTCCATCTCCAAGCAACTCGTGCAACTCATGGGCGGCGATCTCTCCGTTCAGTCCGAGGAAGGGCACGGCAGCATTTTCACCTTCACGACCGACTTCACCATCGCCGCCCCGCTGAGCGAGCCCGCCGACCGCAGCGCCTCCGGACAGCCCGACTCCGGCCCGTTACCCTCCCTGCGCATCCTCCTCGTCGAAGACAACGCCGTGAACCAAATCTACGCCACGGAAATTTTGCAGCAGGAGGGACACCACGTCACGCCGGTCACCAACGGCCGGACTGCCTTGTCGCTTCTGGCCGGTACGGATTTCGACCTAGTGCTGATGGACATCCAGATGCCGGACATGGACGGCATGGAAGTGACGCGTCAAGTGCGCGACGGGCGGGCCAAGGCCAGGAACACCGGGATTCCGATCATCGCCATGACGGCCCACGCCATGCAAGGCGACAGGGAGCGCTTTCTCGAAGCGGGCATGGACGATTACGTATCCAAACCGATGGAGATCGAGGAAGTGGTGGCCGCCATGAACCGCGCGCTCAAGCGCTTCGACGCTCGCCGCGCCACGTCTCCAACTCCTGCAGAGCCTTCCGCAAAAATGGAGGCGTCCCCCGGCGGAGCGGACGTCATGGACCCGCAGTGGTTCGACAAGATGTTCGCCACGCGTCGCGATTTTCTCGGGCGCATGTTCGAGGTTTTCGTGCGCGACGAGCCTGAGAGGCTGAACGAATTGAAAGAAGCCGTGGCCGCCGGAGACATGCGGCGCATCTCCTTCCTGGCCCACTCCCTGAAAGGCGCGACGGCCACGCTCGGCGCGGGTCCGGCGCGCGACGCAGCCGCGACCCTTGACCAAGCCGCCAAGACCGGAGATCAGAAAACGTGCGAACGAGCGCACCGCATCCTCGAACACGAGATGACCCGGCTCCTGTCCTTCATGCGCGACCACCTCGCAAACGCCTCCTGACGCAGTATTCCCGCCTTTGAAAAAGAGGCGCGCAGCCCCGTTCGACCGCGCGCCCGCTTGCATCCTTGTTCGCGAGGCGATCAACTCCGCATGCGTTCAATGACTTTCTGAAGCCGTTCGGCCAATTCCCGAAGCCCGGTCACAGCCCGCTCGGCCTGGTCCATGCCTGTGGCGGTTTCGGCGGAGATATGGCTGATGTCGTCCACGGCCCGGTTAATCTCCTCGCTCGCCGCCGACTGTTCCTCACTGGCTGTGGCGATGGAGCGGACCCGGTCCGCGCTGTCCTCGACCAGGGCGACGATTTCCACGAGGGCCTTGCCCGAGTCCTCGGCCAGCGACGTGCTGGTGGCCACCGCCTCGGAGGCGTCACGCACGGCCGAAAGACTCCTGCGGGTGCCTCCCTGGATGCTCTGGATGGCGGAGACGACTTCCTTTGTGGCGTTCATGGTCTTCTCGGCCAGCTTGCGTACCTCGTCGGCCACCACGGCGAATCCCCGTCCGGCATCGCCCGCCCTCGCCGCCTCGATGGCTGCGTTGAGAGCCAGCAGATTGGTCTGGTCCGCGATGTCTTCGATGACCGTGATAATCCGACCGATGCCTTCCGCCTGTTGCCCGAGATCTTCCATGATGGCAGTGAGATCGACGGCCTGGGCCTCGACCTTGGCGATGGAGCCGACCGCGTCGGCGACCACCGCCCGCCCCAAAACGGCCTTGTCGCGGGCCAACCCCGCCTTCTCGGCCGCGCTGGAGGCATTGCGCGCGACTTCGAGGACCGTGGCGTTCATCTCTTCCATGGCGGTCGCCGTCTCGGCGGCGCGATCATTCTGACGTTGAGCCCCCTGGCTGGCCACGGAGGTAACCGAGGCCAATTCGCGCGCCGACCGCGCCAGATCCTCGACGAGTTCCTGAAGCATCCCGGCAGCTTCGAGCATACCTTCCCGGCGTGCGTTCTCGGCCTTGCCGCGCGCCTCCTCGGCCTCGCGCATGCTGCAACGCGCCCGCTCGGCCTCCAGGTCCGCCTGACACTTCTTGTCGTCGGCCTCCTTCAGGCTGGCCTTGAGCGAAGTCACCATGCGCTCGACGGAGTCCTTGAGCACGGCCATCTCGTCCTTGAACCGCCCTTTTGGGGCGGCATCAAGATCGCCTTCCGCCACGCGCGAGGCGAAGGCCACGAGGCTCCCCAGAGGCAGCGTCAGAGCACGCCGGAAGTACCAAACCACAGCGGCCAGGGCGACTGCCAAGCCGACGAGCGATATAAATCCCGCCTGCCGCATCATGCCCGCCAGCGCGGTCGAGAACGCGGCATGGCGCTCTTCAAGCGCGACATCGATGTCGTCGATGTAAACGCCCATGCCAATGATCCATCCCCAAGGCTCGAAAAGCCTGACATAGGAAAGTTTTGGGAAATCGCCGGGTTGGCCGGGCTTGGACCAATGGTACTCGACGAATCCTTCGCCGGAGGCCCGGGCCTTTTCGGCCATCTCGACGAACAGGCGCTTGCCTTGGGTATCCGTGTAATCGGCCAGCGACTTTCCGTTCAGAGCAGGCACAGTGGGGTGCATGATCATGCGTGGTTCGAGGTCGTTGACCCAGAAGTAGTTGCCGTCTCCAAGGCGCAACCGCGCCACCTGGGCCAGGGCCTCGGCTTTCATCTCGTCGGCGATGTCCTCGATCCAGGATCCGGCACCGAATATCCAGCCCAGTTCGGGAACGAGCTTCACGTAGGAGACCTTGAGCTTGTCCGTGGTTTCTCCGGGCTTGGCCCACATGTATTCGACTATCCCTTCGCCGTCGCTTCGCGCGACCTCGGCCATACGCACAAAGAGCTTGGTCCCTTGCGGATCGGCGTAGGTGGAGAGGTCACGGCCGTCCATGTCGGGCCGAATGGGGTGCATGACCATGCGCGGTTCGAGGTCGTTGATCCAGACGTAGTTATCGCCCTCGAAACGGATGCCCCGGACCAGCGCCTTGATTTCACGCTCCATCTCCTCAGGGGTAAGGATATCCCTGTTTCGCTCGATATAGCTTCCGACTTGGCTGGTCACGGTTTCGATGATGCCTTGCAACTCGCGCGCCTTGTAAGCCTTGAGGCCCTCGATGTCCTGGGAGCGTTGGTGATAGCTTTCGACCGTGGCGTAGGCGAGCTGGACCAACTCACGAAGGTCCGCTTCCTCTTCCTGAAGCATCTGCCCTCGCTGCTCGGTCATCTGGGAGCGAGAGAACGTCTCGGCTCCCTGAAAGAGCGTCGCCAGCGCAATCGCCAAGGTGACCGTCAGCGCCAGGGCGACGAGCAGCAGTAACTTGAACGACAGTCCCTTTTTCATGCCCCCCCCTAGGTTGGATACATACAATAACAATTATTCTCCAAATGTAAATATCCGGAAACATTTTCCATATCCGTCCATAAAGCATGAATGCACAATCTCTTGAAGCGTACTATCGCGCAGATGATAGTACGGCGACAAACTTCGCGCCTAGTCCAGGGCAAATTCCAAAAACGCGGGGAGAATACGAGAAAACCTCGGAAAACAGCTGGAGGGGAACGCCCCAAAAAAAACCGCGTCCAGGCCGTCTTGGCTTGGACGCGGATGCGATTGGGATCGAAGCAGGGACTAGAAGATGTCCGACATGGAGTAGAGCTTGCCCGGCTGTTGGGTGGAGAGCCACTTGGCGGCCCGAAGCGCGCCCTGGGCGAAGGTTTCGCGCGAATGGGCTCGGTGGGTGACCTCGATACGCTCGCCCGGTCCGAAAAAATAGACCGTGTGGTCGCCCACCACGTCGCCGCCGCGCACGGTCATGACGCCGATCTCCTCCTTGGGGCGCGGCCCGATGATGCCGTGACGGGCGAAATTGCCCTTCTCCTCCAGCTTCCAGCCGCGCGCATCGGCGATGCACTGGCCGAGCTTGATGGCCGTTCCGCTGGGCGCGTCGGCCTTCTTGTTGTGGTGGATCTCTGTGATCTCCAGATCATAAGCCGGACCGAGCTTGGCGACCAGTTCG
The DNA here is from genome assembly GCF_000422245.1 of Alkalidesulfovibrio alkalitolerans DSM 16529. Lineage (NCBI taxonomy): Bacteria > Pseudomonadati > Thermodesulfobacteriota > Desulfovibrionia > Desulfovibrionales > Desulfovibrionaceae > Alkalidesulfovibrio > Alkalidesulfovibrio alkalitolerans. Next base: position 99,189 of record NZ_ATHI01000028.1, on the reverse strand, counting down.
GGTAGCACCTTCAAGAGCACGTTCACACCCACGCTCATGTTTGGAGCCCAGAAGAGCCTAGCCGTAGCCGCCGCGCCACGCAGGGCCGCCTGCTGCTCGTCGGTAAGTCCCGTGGTACCGATGACCGCGCCCGCGCCATTGGCGGCCACGGTCCGGGCCACGCCGACGCTGGCCTCGGGAGAGCTGAAGTCCACGACGATGGCTCCCGGCGCCTGCTTCAGCACCTCGCCGAGATCGCTGCCCATGGGGCAGCCCCAGACCGCCAGCCGTTCCTCCGAACCGGAGCGGTCCACAACGCCAGCGAGGGTCAGTTCGGGATCGGCCTTGGCCAGCGAACACAGGGTCTGACCCATGCGACCGGCAGCACCGTGAATGACGACGGATACGCTCATGATGTCCTCCTTGCCCCTCACGCGAGGGGACGGCATAGGTGCATGAATTCGTCCTGGGAAATGATGCGTACTCCCAATTTTCTGGCTTTGTCGAGCTTGGAGCCGGCTTTTTCGCCCGCCACGAGATAGTCGAGCGTCTTGGAGACGCCGGAGGCCACCACTGCCCCCGCATCGCGCGCCGCACGCTCAGCTTCGGAGCGGGTCAGTCCATTGAGGGAACCGGTAAAGAGCACCTTCCTGCCCGAAAGAGCCGTGCGCGGTCCGGGCAGTTCCTCGGCGTCGAGGCGCGGCCACAGCCCAAGCTCCCGGAACCGCCCGAACAATTCACGATTCTGCTCGTTGGCGAAAAAATCGGTCACGGACTCGGCTATTTTGTCGCTGATGCCAGGGAGTGCGGTCAGTTCTCCTGCCGTGGCCTGCTGCAAGGCGTCCAGGCTGCGGAAATGTTCGGCCAGAACGCGAGCCGTCTCCTCGCCCACGAGCGGAATGCCCAGGGCGGCCAAAAGCCGATCGAGCGTGGCGCGCTCCTTGGCCGCCGCGATGCCGGAGACGAAATTCGCGGCCAGCTTCTCGCCCATGCGCTCAAGCGTCAGCAGTTGCGACGCTTCGATGGTGAAAAGATCGGCGGGCGTGGTCACGAATCCCTTGTCCACCAGCACCTCGACCCACTTCCTGCCCACGCCCTCGATGTCCAATCCCGCCTTGGAGACGAAATGGACGATGCGCTGCCTGCGCACCGCCGGACAGACGAGGTTCTGGCAGCGCCAGACGCGGTCGGACGAGGCGTGCACCTCGGAGCCGCAGGAGGGGCACGTCCTCGGAAACTCGAAGGGTTTCTCCGCGCCGACGCGCCGCTCCACAAGCGGCCGCACCACCTCGGGAATCACGTCACCCGCGCGCTGGATGAGCACGTGGTCGCCGACGCGCAGATCCTTTTCCTGGATCAGGCTCTCGTTGTGCAGCGTGGCGCTGGAGACGGTCACGCCACCCACTTCGACCGGCCTGAGTTTGGCCACGGGCGTGAGCACCCCGGTGCGCCCCACCTGGATATCGATGCGCTCGAGCACTGTCTCGGCTTGGTAGGCGGGAAACTTGAGCGCCAGGGCGAAGCGCGGCGCGCGGGCGGTGAACCCCAGCACCCGTTGCAGGGCCAGGGAGTCGAGCTTGGCAACCAGACCGTCAATCTCGAAGGGCAGCGTCTCGCGCTCGACGCCCAGGGACTCGAAGCGCCGCGCGACTTCCTCGACCGTTTCGCATGGCCCGGCCTGCGGCGGCACGGCAAAGCCCAGGGCCGCGAGCCCGGCCATGATCTCGCTCTGCGTGCGCCAGCCTTCACGGCCTTCCGCCCACTCGACCCGCCCCACGCCGTAGGCCATGAAGCGCAAAGGACGGCGGGCCGTGATGCGCGAATCGAGCTGACGCACCGATCCGGCCGCCGCGTTACGGGGATTGGCGAAAACCTTGCCGCCCACCTCGGCCTGCCGGACGTTCAGGGCATGAAAATCCGCCTTGCCGATGATGACCTCGCCGCGCACGTCGATCAAGCGTGGCGCGGGGCCCTGGCTCTCGTCCAGGGTCAGGGGAAGGTTGCGCACGGTGCGCAGGTTGACGCTCACGTCCTCGCCCCGCTCGCCGTCGCCGCGCGTGGCCGCGAGGACGAATCTCCCGTTCTCGTAGACGACCTCCACGGCCAGCCCGTCGAGCTTGGGGTCGGCCCAGTAACGCCTGAGCGCGCAAGGGAGATCGCGCCAGACGTCCTCGGCAAGATCACGCAGCAGGGAGGGGGAGTAGCCCTCCAGGAGCAGGGGCGCGGCATGGCCCACTGCCGCCCGGGCCGCGAGCCGGGCCGCGCGGGCGAACTCAAAGGCCGGATCGGCCACGGGCGTCACCCCATCCGAGGGCGGGCGCGTCAGATCCTCTGCGGCCTTCTTGACCTCACGCCGGGCTTTTTCCAACGTTTTCTGATCCAGTTTGCCGCCCGCAAGGCGAGAAATCTCCTCCACCACCCGCCTGGCCGCCTCGTCCGCGAAGAAGCGCGGCACACGGGCCGCGAACTCGCGCCACTCCTCAAGGGACATGGCGTTGTCCAGCGAGTACATGGGGAGCGCATGGACGTATTCGGCGAATCCCTCCAGAACCTCGCCGCCCACGCGGCGGGTGGGCGAATCCGGCACGGCCAATTCGGGATGGCGCGCCTCCAACTCCTGCAACTCGCGAAACAGCAGATCGTATTCGGCGTCGGAAATCTCCGGCGCGTCCAGCGTGTAGTAGAGGCGGTTGTGCCGCTCGATCTCGCGGCGCAAAAACGCTGCTCGCTCCCCCGGCATGTCAGGGTCGGTGCTGTCCATGGGCTTCAGCCTAGCTCCAAAAGGATTTCACGCAAACGCAGAACCTTGTCGCGCAGTTCCGCCGCCTTCTCGAAAGCCAGTTCCTGGGCCGCGGCGCGCATCTCGCGTTCGAGCTTCTTGATCTCTTTGGTCACGTCCTTGGGGTTGCGGCCGTAGATCGCCGCCTCCTCGGCGGCCAGGGCCAGACGCCGCGCCCCCTCGTCCGCCGTGGAGTACTGCTTTTCGAGTATGTTTTCCAGGCTTTTGCTGATGGTGCGCGGCGTGATGCCGTGCTCCTCGTTGTGGGCGGTCTGCAAGGCCCGGCGACGCTCGGTCTCCTGAACGGCCTGGGTCATGGATTCCGTGATGCGGTCGGCATACAGGATGACCTTACCCTGGACGTTGCGGGCGGCCCGGCCGAAGGTCTGGATGAGCGAGCGCGTCGAACGCAGAAAGCCTTCCTTGTCCGCGTCCAGGATGGCGACCAGCGAAACCTCGGGGATGTCCAGGCCCTCGCGCAGGAGGTTGATGCCCACCAGCGCGACGAACTCTCCGCGCCGCAAGGCCGAGATGATCGCCATGCGTTCCAGGGTGTCGATGTCCGAGTGCAGGTAACGCGCGGCAAGGCCCATCTGGTTCAGGTACTCGGTCAGATCCTCGGCCATGCGCTTGGTCAGGGTCGTGACCAGCACGCGCTCTTCGCGCGCCTGGCGCGCCTTGCACTCGGCGAGCAGGTCGTCCATCTGGCCGCTCACGGGCCGGATGTCCACTTCCGGGTCCACAAGCCCCGTGGGCCGGATGATCTGCTCCACCACCCTGCCCTTCACGCGCTCCATCTCCCACGGCCCGGGCGTGGCCGAGACGTGGACGCACTGTCCCACGCGCTGCTCGAACTCGGCGAAGGACAACGGCCTGTTGTCCAGGGCCGAGGGCAGGCGGAAGCCGTAATCCACCAGCGTCTGCTTGCGCGAGCGGTCGCCGTTGAACATGCCGCCCACCTGGGGGATGGTGACGTGCGACTCGTCCACGAAGAGCACGAAATCCTCGGGAAAGTAGTCGAGCAGCGTGGCGGGAGGCGAGCCTGGCTCACGGCCGTCGAGATGGCGCGAATAGTTCTCGATGCCCTTGCAGGTGCCTACTTCCTCGATCATCTCCAGGTCGAGCATGGTGCGCTGCTCCAGGCGCTGGGCCTCCACGAGCATGTTGCGCTCCTTGAACCAGCGCAACCGCTCGGCCAGTTCCTCGCGCACGGCCTCCCTGGCCCGGTCCAGGTTCACGCGGTCCGAGACGTAGTGGCTGGCCGGAAAGACCAGGGTTTTTCGCAACGTGGCCTTGATCTCGCCGGTCAGGGGATCGAGCTCGTGCACCGCGTCCACCTCGTCGCCGAAGAACTCCACGCGCAGCGCGGTTTCGCGGGTGTAGGCCGGGATGATCTCCAAAACATCGCCGCGCACGCGGAAGGTGCCGCGCGTGAAGTCGTACTCGTTACGCTCGTAGTGGACCTCCACGAGCCGCTCGACGAGCTTTTCGCGCGAGAGCCGCTGGCCCGTCTCGATGGGCACGACCATGCGCGCGTAGTATTCGGGCGAGCCCAGGCCGTAGATGCAGGACACCGAGGCCACGATAATCACGTCGCGCCGAGTCAAGAGCGCGTGCGTGGCGGCGTGGCGCAGCTTGTCGATGTCGTCGTTGATCTGCGAGTCCTTCTCAATGTAGGTGTCTGTGCGCGGCAGGTAGGCTTCCGGCTGGTAGTAGTCGTAATAACTGACGAAATACTCCACGGCGTTCTTGGGGAAGAGCCCCCGGAACTCGCTGTAGAGTTGCGCCGCCAGGGTCTTGTTGGGGGCCAGGATCAGGGCGGGCCGCCCCGTCTCGGCGATGACATGGGCCATGGTGAAGGTCTTGCCCGATCCGGTGACGCCGAGCAGCACCTGATCGCGCAATCCCGCGTCCAGGCCCTCGACAAGGGCCGCGATGGCGCGTGGCTGGTCGCCCGTGGGGGAGAAGTCGCTGACAAGTTGAAAATTATCGCTCATGGACGTATGCAGAAACGCCGCCTTGGCATGGGGCCTTTGGCGGCCTGTCTCTCCTCTCTCCGATTCAAGGAGTTTAGCATGGAACTGGACATCATTGAATACGATTTTCCGCCCGAAATCGACCGGGGCTTTTCCGTATCCATGATCATCAAAAGCTTCAAGGGCCGCCGCAACGTCGAAGTGCACCTTTTCCGTCCCGAATGGGACGAGGCCGAGGAGGCCGACTACCGTTGGGACCAATTGCTCGGCGATCCTGTGAGCCCTGACGTCGTGGCCGACCCGGCGGGAAGCAGGAAAGTCTTCATGGAAAGCTTCTCGCCCGGCGAGCGCGACGCCATCATCGCCTTCCTCAAGAAAACCTACGCGGAAAAGCTCGTCTCCATCGCCTCCCGGCCCCTTTCCTTCCCCATCCCCCTCGGCCTCGTGCCGCTGTCGGCCATCCCGGAGGGCAAGGACATCGGCATCATCCGCTTCGAGAAGATCCCGAGCTACAACCTGGGCATTCCCATGCACGGGCTCTACGATCTCTCGCAGCACGAACCCATGGCCTGAGCCGTTCGGACGTGACCGCGCCGCTGCCGCTCTCCTTCGCGAAGATCCTGGTCTGCCAGTTGCGGCAGATCGGCGACGTGCTTCTGGCCACGCCATCCGTGGAGCTTTTGCGCCGCCGCTATCCGGAGGCGGAGATTCATTTCTTCACGGAAAAGAAGTGCGCGCCCATGCTGGCGAACAATCCGCATCTCGCCAAGGTCTTCGCCCTGGACAAGAAGGAATTGTCGTCGCTGCGAAAGGAGCTGGCCTACTACCGGAGCGTGGCCCGTGAGGGCTACGATCTGGTGGTGGATTTCCAGCAGTTGCCGCGCATACGCTGGGTAGTGGCCTTTTCGCGGGCCAGGGTGCGGCTTTCCTACGACGCACCCTGGTACACCCGCTGGCTCTACACCCACAGCGTGCCCATGCGCGGCGGATACGCGGCCATGAGCAAAGCCTCGGTGCTCGCGCCGCTGGGCATCGAGTGGAACGGAGAGCGGCCGCGCATCTACCTCTCCAAGGTCGAGCGCGCCTGGGCGGCGCATTTCTTCCAGCAGCACGGCATCGGCGATGGGCACACGGTGGTCACCATCGACCCCACCCACCGCCGGGCCACTCGGCGCTGGCCCGTCGGGCACTGGGCCGGGCTCATCGACCTCGCGGCCGAGGCGCGGCCCGATCTGCGCTTCGTGGTTCTGGTGGGTCCCGGCGAGGAAGAAGTGGCGGCCGAACTGAAGGCGCGCGTGCGGCACGGCGGAAATCTCGTCGTCCCCGCGCGGCTGCTTTCGCTGCGCGAACTTGCGGCCGTGATCGACGCGGCCGCGCTGCACGCGGGCAACTGCTCGGCCCCGCGCCACATTGCCGTGGCAGTCGACACGCCCTCGCTCACGGTGCTCGGCTCCACATCCGACGCCTGGACCTTCCCCGCGGCCGAGCACGAGGCCGTGAAGGCCTGCCTGGACTGCCAGCCCTGCAACGAGAACGTCTGCCCCAAGGGCACGGACGAATGCCTGACCGGCCTTTCGCCGACGACCGTGGCCGAGAGGCTGTTGGAGCGGCTGCCCTAGCCGAACAGGATCACTTGAGGGCTTCGAGAAAGGCCTGCCAGGCCTTGCTGCGGATCTGGGACTGGAAGGCGTCCTGGGCCTGGGTGGCCCGGTTGGCGTCGTCCAGAAGGGAGCGGTAGCGATTCAGATCCTCGCCCCGGGCGAAGGTCAGGGTCTTCTCGGGAATGGTCCACCGGCCGCGCGTCTCGGCCAGGAAATCCACCACGGCCGCAAAGGCGTCCAGCACCTTGGCCTCCAGCCGCCAGCCCTCGGCCACGTCCGCGCGGGCCTCGGCCTCGTGCCGCCCGAAAGCCGCAAGCAAGCGTTTTTGCGCCGCCTCGTCCCCGGTCAACTCCTTGATCCGCTCCTCGCCGCGCGAAAGCATGGCTAGGCTCCTTTCGCGATACTGGTCTGCGAGCGCCGCCGCCTCGACCGCGATGACCCGGCCGCGCGAAAGATCCGGATCGGCGCGCAGCCGCTCGGCGTTCAGGAGCCTGTACCAGCCGATGCGCTCAAGATCGCGCTCGTAGGCCTTGGCTAGTTCGTCGGCTTCCAGGGCCACCTGGGCATAGAGCCGGGCCGCGAGAAGCGAGGCCCAGGCCCGGCTGCCGACTCCTTGCGACGGCTCATCCGCGGCCTGAGCCGTCGCATCGCCCGGCGAGCCGTTCCCAGCGGGAGGCGCAGCCAACGCCACGCCCGGCGAAAAGCACAAAAAGGCCACGGCCGCAGCCAGCGCGGAAAACTTCAGCAAGCCTGAAATGCAGGGATGGCGCGTCATGTCGTCTCTTCCTCGCCGGTCCGGCTTCTTCGCTCTAAGAGAGGCACGCCACAGCCTGGGGCGCGGCCTCGGTCCACGATCCCTTGAGCGTGGGGTGCTCCAGGGCGCTTCGCAAGCGCGTGCGGAACTCGCTGCGCGGCGTGCTCACCGCGCCCAGGGCCTGCATGTGCGGCGTGACCTGCTGGCAGTCGATGAACTCGAACCCCCAGGCGTACAGCACGCGGCACAACTCCACGAAGGCCACCTTGGAGGCGTTGGGCTCGCGGTAGAACATGGATTCGCCGAAAAAGGCCCGGCCAAGGGCGACGCCGTAGAGCCCGCCCACCAGGCGGCCGCCTCGCCAGGCCTCCACGCTGTGCGCCAGCCCCTCGTCATGCAGGCGGCAGTACGCCTCCACCATGTCCCATACCAGCCAAGTGCCGTCGCCCAGAGGCCGGGGCGTCTTGGCGCAGCCGCCGATGACAGCCTCGAAGTCCGTATCGAAGGTGATCTCGAAATCGCCCCGGTTGCATGCCCGGCGCAGGCTGCGCGAGACGTGCACCTGGCCGGGCTCGATGAGGGGTCGTGGATCGGGCGACCACCAGAGGATGGGCGTGTTCGTGCCGTACCAGGGAAAGATGCCTTGGGCGTAGGCGCAGATCAGGCGTTCGCTGCTCAGATCCCCACCCACGGCCAAAAGCCCGTCGGGCTCGGCCAGGGCGGGATCGGGAAAGCACAACTCGTCGCCCAGAAGGAAGACCGGCATGGCTACTGCGGCAGCGCCTTGGCCGCTCCTCCCGCCAGGGCCTTGGGACCGTGCCCCTCGGCCCGGATGACGAGCTTCTCGCCGCCCTTCTCGTCCTCGCCCAGGTCGATGACGGCCGTGCCGCCCGCCTTGAGCGAGCCGAAAAGAATTTCGTCGGCCAAGGGATCCTTGATCTCGGACTGCACCACGCGCGAGAGCGGCCGCGCTCCAAAGGCCGGGTCGAAGCCCTTTTGAGCCAGCCAGGCGCGTGCCTTGGGCGTCAGTTCCAGGCCGATCTTGCGCGCCTTCATCTGGGCGGCGACCTCGGCCATGAACTTGTCCACGATCATCTCCATGATCTCCTGCGAGAGCGGGCCGAACTGGACCACCGCGTCCAGGCGGTTGCGGAATTCGGGGCTGAAGAGGCGCTCGACCTCCTTCATGCCCTTCTCCACGTCCGCCTCGCGGCCCTGGCCGAAGCCCATGCTGGCCTTGCTCATCTCGCGCGCGCCCGCGTTGGAGGTCATGAGAATGACCACGTGGCGGAAGTCGGCCTTGCGGCCGTTGTTGTCGGTCAGCGTGGCGTAGTCCATGACCTGCAGCAGGATGTTGAAGACGTCTGGATGGGCCTTCTCGATCTCGTCGAGGAGCAACACGCTGTAGGGATTCTTGCGCACGTCGTCCACGAGCAGGCCGCCCTGGTCGAAGCCCACGTAGCCCGGAGGCGAACCGATGAGGCGCGCCACGGCGTGCTTTTCCATGTACTCGCTCATGTCGTAGCGCAGGAAGGAGACGCCGAGCACGGCGGCGAGCTGCTTGGCAAGTTCGGTCTTGCCCACGCCAGTGGGACCCATGAGCAGAAAACTGCCCAGGGGGCGCGACTCGTTGCCCAGCCCCGCGCGCGAGCGCTTGATGGAGCGGGAAATGATCTCCACGGCCTTGTCCTGGCCGTAGACAAGCTTTTTAAGCTCCGCCTCGAGGTCCTTGAGCTTGCCCCGGTCCCCGTGACTCACGCGACGCTGCGGGATGCGGGCCATGCGCGCGATGACCTCCTCCACGTCTTTCACGGAGATGACCTTGTTCTTGCAGGACGTGCGTTCGAGCTTGCACAGCGCGCCGGACTCGTCGATGACGTCGATGGCCTTGTCGGGCAGGAAGCGATCGTTGATGTAGCGGGCCGAAAGCTCGGCCGCCGCCTTGAGCGCGCCGTGGGTGTAGCGCACGCCATGGTGGTCCTCGTAGTAGGGCTTGAGGCCCTTGAGGATTTCGACGGCCTGCTCCACGGTCGGCTCGGCCACCTCGATCTTCTGGAAGCGACGCGACAAGGCGCGGTCCTTCTCGAAGACGTTCTTGTACTCTTCGTAGGTGGTGGAGCCGATGCAGCGGATCTCGCCCGAGGCCAGCATGGGCTTGAGGATGTTCGAGGCGTCCAGCGTGCCGCCCGAGGTCGCGCCCGCACCAATGATGGTGTGGATCTCGTCCACGAAGAGGATGGCGTTCTCGCGCTTCTTGATGGCCGAGACCACGCCCTTCAGGCGCTGCTCGAAGTCGCCGCGATACTTGGTTCCCGCCAGCAGCGAGCCCATGTCCAGGGCGAATATCTCCACGTCGCGGAAAGATTCGGGCACGTCGCCAGAGGCGATCTTCAGGGCCAGCCCCTCGGCCATGGCCGTCTTGCCCACGCCCGCGTCGCCCACGTAGATGGGGTTGTTCTTGCGGCGGCGGGCCAGCACCTGGATGGTGCGCTTCATCTCGGGATCACGGCCGATGAGCGGGTCGATCTCGCCCTTCTTGGCCTTGTCGGTCAGGCAAACCGTGAATTGCTCCAGAAACTTGGCGTCCTTGTCGTTCTCGGCGGCGGGCTTGGCCTTGCCCTGACGGATCTCCTCGTTCAGGTCGGTCAGCCCCTCACCCGCCTCCTCGACGCCGTGGGATATGTATTCCAACACGTCCAGGCGCGTCACGCCCTGGGCCTTGAGGAAGTAGACCGCGTAGGAATCGTCCTCGTCGAACAGAGCGGCCATGACGTCGCCGACCTCGACCTTGGACTTGCCTGCGGACTGCATGTGCATGATGGAGCGTTGCAGCACGCGTTGTACGCCCAGTGTCTGCACCACCTCGGTGGGATGCGACTCAGGCAGGATCTCCATGTGGTCGATGAAGAACCGTTCGAGCTGAAGCTTGAGCTTGTCGGAATCCGCCCCACAGGCGGTCAGTATCTCCTGCCCGGACTCGTCCTGCACCATGGCGTAAAGCAGGTGCTCCAGAGTCAGAAATTCGTGGTTGCGGCGTTTGACTTCCCGTACCGCGCTGGTCAGGACGCTCTCCAGTCGCTTGCTGAGCATATCTAAACCTCTTCCATGCTGCTGCGCAGCGGATATCCGGCCTGTTTGGCCAGGTTGTGCACCATGTTGACCTTGGTTTCGGCAACCTCGGCTGTATAGATGCCGCACACGCCTTTGCCCTGGTTGTGGACGCTGAGCATGATGCGCGTCGCCTGGGCCTCGTTCTTGTGAAAGACCTCGACCAGAACGCGCACCACGAATTCCATGGTCGTGTAGTGGTCGTTGTGCAGCAATACCTTGTATCTCCTGGGCTCCCGGATCTCGTCGTCCAGGAGCGTGTCGGCGTCGCGCCGTTCCAGGGGCATTTTGTCTGACATCGTCTCCAATCTCCGCATCGATCGCCGAGTTTTCAGGTAAGCCCTGCGTCGCGTTTGTGAAGGGGGAATCCTCGGTGCCTTTCCCCCATATTTCAAAAATAGCCGCTTGCGGCGTCAGGGTAAAGGGTCAAGGGGAGAGAAAATAGCCGGACAAAGTTCCCGCGCGGCTTGTCTGGCCTCGCCCGCAAAGACGAAGGAATCCTCGGGCAAAAGACCTCGTCCCTCGCGCCATTCGGTATACAAGCGGTGATAGTTGGCGGTGCTCGAATCCTTCCAGTCGAGCCCAAGTTCTGCCGCGCAGGCGCGAATGGCCTCCGGCTGCCCCTCTATCTCGCAGAAATCACCAAAGCTCAGATGGTCGAGGCAGACGTGGCAATCCCCAAGCAGCCATTCCTCGCGCACCTTCTCGTAACGCAAGGCCTCCTCGTAGCCCAAGGCGCGAAGGCCAGAACGCAGGGCCGCGAAATCGGAGACCTCGCTCTCATACTCCGTGCGAATTTTAAATCCAGGCGGCGGCGGAACGTCGGGCGGCGCCTTGACGGTCAGGATGAAGCGGCCGTCGTCACGCAGCCGCAGGAGCACGCCGCGCGCGCGCAGAGTGCGGGCGGCGTCGTCGAAGACGATGTTACGCTCGAATCTGCAGCCCAGGAATTTCCCCCCCCGGGCATGAACGATTTTGCGCAGATCGGCGAGGTCGACGTTTTTGAACTTGACCTCGATCTCCTGCCTCATGTTTGATAGGGATTCGCTCATGTGTAGATAATACTGCAAGGATGATCCGATTGCAAAAGCTCGCCCTCATCGCATTGGCCGGTTCGCTCGGCGCGCTCTCGCGCTACGGTTTGGCCTCTCTCGTGCATCGTCTGGCCGGAACGGGATTCCCCCTTGGAACCTTCGTGGTCAACGTCACGGGATGTCTGGCTTTCGGACTGTGCGTCGGACTCTTCGAGGGACGGGTTTCCATCTCGCCGGAGACGCGCTTCGCCGTGCTGACCGGATTTCTGGGCTCCTACACCACCTTCTCCACCTACGCCTTCGAGAGCGCGGCCCTCATGCGCGACGGCCAGTGGCTCACGGCAAGCGTGAACATCGGCGGCCAGATAGTGCTCGGCCTCGTGGCCGTGGTCATCGGACTCAACATCGCACGGGCGCTTTGAACCCCAACCCCAGGAGACGACCATGCGCCTTCCCTCGAAAGCAAAACGGCTGCGCATCTACTCCGGTGAAATGGATCGACTAGGCACGCGTGCGCTCTCCGACGCCATCGTGGAGGAGGCGGCCCGCCGCGGCCTGGCCGGAGTCACTGTGCTGCGCGGCATGTCGGGCTACGGGGCCAACAGCCGCGTGAAGTCGGACAAGATCCTCGTGCTTTCGCAGGATCTGCCGATCATCGTCGAGATCGTGGACGCGGCGGAGAAGATCGACGCCTTCCTTCCCTGGCTCGACGAATCGGTCAAGGAAGGGCTCGTGACGCTGGACGACGTGGAGGTCATCGCCTATCGCCACTCCAAGGGCGAAAAAGGCTGACCCCGTCCCGAAACCTTTTGGCTACAAGCTATCCGGCGCAGACCCTGACGACCTCGGCCGCGATGCGCGAGAGCGGCAGGATCTTTCGAGCCGCGCCGAGCTTTACGGCCTCGCCGGGCATGCCCCAGACCACGCAGCTTTCCTCGTCCTGGGCGATGGTGTACGCCCCGGCCTCCTTCATCTCCAACAGGCCGCTCGCCCCGTCGTCGCCCATGCCGGTCATGATCACGCCCACGCCGTTTTGCCCGGCATAGCGCGCGGTGGAACGGAAAAGCACGTCCACGGACGGGCGGTGGCGCCGCACCAGCGGTCCGTCCTTGACCTCCACGTAGTAGCGCGCGCCGCTGCGCTTGAGCAGCATGTGGCGATTGCCCGGCGCGATCAGCGCCTGCCCGCGCAGCACAGTATCCCCGTCGCGCGCCTCGCGCACGGTCACACGACAGGTGGTGTCCAAGCGCGCAGCGAAAGCGGCCGTGAACTTCTCGGGCATGTGCTGAACGATGACCAGCCCTGGGCTGTTCTCAGGCAGAGCTTCCAGGAATGTACGTAAGGCCTCGGTGCCCCCGGTCGACGCCCCCACGGCCACGACCTTGTCAGTAGTTTCGGTGAGCACGGGCTTGGCGCGGGCCAGGACGGCGTCTGCGGTGAGCGCCTTCTCCACCTGCAAGGAGAGCTGCGAAATCTTCTTGAGCTTGGCACGGGCCGCAGCCTTGACCGCATCACAAAAACGGATTCGCGACTCCTCGAAAAACTGCCGCGTGCCGACCTTCGGCTTGGCGATGATGTCCACGGCTCCGTATTCCATGGCCTTGAGCCAGGAATCAGCACCCTTCTCTGCCAGGGTCGAGCAGATGATCACCGGAATGGGATGCTGCGACATAATCTTGCGCAGGAAGGTCAGCCCGTCCATGCGCGGCATCTCGATATCCAGGGTCATGACGTCGGGAACTTCGCGCTCGATGCGCTCGGCCGCGATGAAAGGGTCGGCGGCAGTGGCCATGACCTCGATGTCGGGATCCGTGGACAGTATATCGGCGATGGTCTGCCTGACCAGGGCCGAGTCGTCCACCACCAGGACGCGTATCTTTCCGTCTTTGACCATCCTCCGCCTCCTATTCCCTTTCATAAACCGTGGGCGCGATCTGTTTCAAGGGAAGAGTCAGGCCGGTCAGACTCTCGGAGTGGCCGATGAACAGATGCCCGCCACGCCGCAGATTGGCGCAGAATTTCCGCAGCAGTTCCTCCTGCGTCGCACGCTCGAAGTAGATCATCACATTGCGGCAGAAGATCATGTCCATTGGAGTTTCCAGGCTGATGGGCTCCATGAAATTCAAGCGCTGAAAGGCGACCAGCCTGCGCACTTCGGGCGCGATGCGCACCAACTCGCGGCTGCGGTCCTTGCTGCGCAGGAGAAACCGTTTGCGGTAGGACTCGGAGACGGGCTTGATCTTGTCCATGCTGTAGATGGCCCGGCGCGCGTGTTCGAGCACCCGCGTGGAGATGTCCGTGGCCAGGATGGAGAAGGTGAAGCCCTGTGCGCGGGAGGCGAAATCCGAGAGGACCATGGCCATGGTGTAGGGCTCCTCGCCGGAGGAACAGCCCGCGCTCCAGATGCGGAAGGCGCGCGAGCCGCCATGCCGGGTGCGCCAGCGCGGCAGGAGCGTGTTCAACAACAGGTCGAAATGACGGGGTTCGCGGAAAAAATCCGTGGTGTTGGTGGTCACCACGTCGAGGAGATGGACGAGTTCAGTCTCCATGCCCGCCGGGCTGAAGAGATATTCGCAATAGCTGCCGTAATCGTCCAGGTCCAAGGCGCGAAGGCGTTTTTGCAGCCGCGCCTCAAGCATGGTCTTCTTGCCCGGCGGCATCTTGATGCCGCATTCGGTGTGGATGAATTCGCCAAAGCGAGCGAAATCCCGCGCGCACATCGAACGCGTAAGCCCGGCCCGAGGGCCGTCCTTCGCACTTCTCTTCCCGGTCTCGGCCACCTCGTCCTCGTCAGGCGGCCCTGCCCTGCACGACGCGGATCAAACGCGCGACGTCCAGAATCAGCGCCAGGCTGCCGTCACCCTTGATGGTCGCGCCGGAAATGCCTTCCACGTCGCGGTACACGCGGCCAAGGGACTTGATCACGGTCTGGTGCTCGCCGATGACCTCGTCCACGACCACGCCAGTGCGCTGGTCACCCATGCGCGTGACCACCACCTGCTCGATGAGCGGCGCGCGGCCTTCCACCAGGAACCATTCGCGCAGCCGCACGTAGGGGACGATCTCGCCGCGCAAGACCACGGTTTTGCGGCCCAGGCTCTCGGCGGCCTCGTCGCGCCTGAGTTCGACGCACTCCTCGACCACGGACAGCGGCAGGATGTAGAATTCGCGGCCAACGCGCACCTGGAGCCCGTCGATGATGGCCAACGTGAGGGGCAGCTTGACGGTGATGACCGTGCCCTTGCCGAGCGCGCTTTCGACATCCACCGTGGCCCTGAGTTCCTCCATGGCGCGCTTGACCACGTCCATGCCCACGCCCCGGCCCGAGACGCTGGTCACGGCCTCCGCCGTTGAGAAGCCCGGCTCGAAGATCAGGGCGAAACATTCCTTGTCGGAAAGCTCCGCGTCGGGAGACACGAGTCCGCGCTGCACGGCCTTGGCCTTGATTTTCACGGGATCGAGCCCCCGTCCGTCGTCCTCGACCCTGAGGATGACCTCGCCGCCGGAGTGCTCGGCCACAAGCCGGATGACGCCCTGCCGGGCCTTGTTCGCGGCCAGTCGTTGCTCGGGCATCTCGATGCCGTGATCTATGCTGTTGCGCAGCAGGTGGACCATTGGATCGCCCAGCCGCTCGATGACCGTCTTGTCGAGTTCGGTTTCCGCGCCCTCGGTGACGAGTTCGATCTCCTTGCCGAGTTCGGCCGAGAGGTCGCGCACGAGACGACGGAACCGGCTGAACGTACTGCCGATGGGGAGCATCCGAATGCCCAGGGTGGCATCGCGCAGTTCGTCGGAAAGTCGTTCCAAATCCTCGGTCAGGGAGGTCAGGACCGGGTCCTCGCGCCCGGCCACCACCTGCGAAAGCCGCGCCTGCACAGTGACCAATTCGCCCACCAGGTTCACGAGATGGTCGAGTTTCTCGGCCGCGACGCGGATGCTCGCGGTCTGGGTCTCCGTTGCCTTGGCGCGATTGGCGCGAAGTTCGCGGACTTCCTTTTGCTCGACGAGGGCGGATTCGACCTTGGCACGGCTGGCGATGCCGTGCTCGGCCAAAAGTTCGCCAAGCTTCTTCTGCCCCGCGAGCACCTTGGCCAACGCCTCCTCGTCCACGTCGCCGCGCTCGACAAGGATTTCGCCGAGCTTCTTGTAGCCGTCGGGCACGTCGTCGAGGGTTATGGGCGTTATCGTTATCTGGCAGTCGTCCTCGACAAAGATGAAGACGTCGCGGATGGCCCGCTCGTCGGCGTCGGTAGCCAATATCACGTCCCAGGAGACATGGCAGGACTCGGCCTGAAGCTCGGCCAACAACGGAACGGATTCGAGGTCCAGATGCACCTTGGCGTGTCCGAGTTCGACCAGTTCCTCGATGAGCCCGAAAGGATTTGTTCCCGAGAGAAAAATATCCTTGTGCGGTGTAAAACGGATGCGAAACGCACGCGAGGGAACGCCACCGAACTCGTCGCTACCCGCCGAAACGACGCCGGGAGTCGGCTCCGCCCTCTTCTCGGCAACCGGGATGAAGCAACGCATGCGGGCCAGCAGCCCGGCGCTACGCTCGGGGTTTGTGTCGTGGCCACGTCCCGGGCCGAAGAGTATGTCCTGGATGCAGTCGCGGCAGGAAAGCGTCAGAGAAAGCAGTTCCCTGGTCACGGAGATCTGGCCGTTGCGCACGAGGTCGAAGACCGTTTCCACGTCGTGGGTAAAATTGGCCACGTCGTCGAAGCCGAACATGGCTCCGGAGCCCTTGATGGTGTGCATGGCCCGAAAGACGCGGTCGATCTGTTCAGGATCGTCGGGCACGCCTTCGAGTTCCAGCAGGGCAGATTCCAACTCGGTGAGAAGATCCTGCGCCTCTTCCAGATACGCCTGGCGACTCGTGTCCTCTTTCATGGCCCCTCCCCCGCGTCGCGCGGGGCTACTTGAGCACCTTCTGGACCACGGCCAGCAACTGGTCGGGTTTGAAAGGCTTGACGATCCATCCCGTGGCCCCGGCTGACTTGCCCTCGGCCTTCTTGTCCGCCTGCGACTCGGTAGTCAGCATGACGATGGGGATGAAGCGATATTGGGCCATGGCCCGGACGTTCTTGATCAGGCTGATGCCATCCATGTTCGGCATGTTCAGGTCGGTGAGGATCATGTCCACCGGCCCGCCGAGCTTGGCCAGGGCGTCCTTGCCGTCCGAGGCCTCGATCACCGTGAAACCGGCGTTCTTCAAGGTCATCGAGACCATCTGGCGCACGCTTGCAGAATCGTCCACCGTCATTATCGTCTTTGCCATTATATCCTCCGCATCGATGACCCGACAAATCCGCGCCCTCTCAGGCACAGGCCCGTCAGACCAGAAATCCGCCAAGTCTGCTCGTGCCCGGCGCCACGCCCATTTTCCGCGCGATCTCTCGCAGGCAGACGGGCGGCTCGCCGTGCAGAACCACCTGCTTGCCAAGAGACTCGGCGCTTTTCAAGAGCGATTCGAGCACCTGCAGGAAGGTGACGTCAGCGCCCTCCACTCCCGCCATGTCCAGTTCGATCCGCTCGGCCGAAATCAAGGCCGCGAGAAGCTCCTTGCGCGCCGACTCGGCCGTCTCCACCGTGAACCTTCCGGCAAAGGCCGCGCGCGCAGCGTTGCCCTGGCATTGCACGTCAATGGCGCCCATGCCCCCTCCCTAAAAAAGCTCCACGTTGTCGCCCAGGCCGTCATCCGCCGGGGCCGGAGTCTCGGTCTCGTCGCCCCACAGGTCGGGAAACACGTCGTCGTCACCTTCCTGTCCGGGGCTTTCCCCGAAGGTCCGGCGATAGATGTCGCGCTCCGCCTCCATGGTATAGCGGGCCAAAAGTTCCCGCAGCCGCTCGGGCTGCCTGCCCTGGTCAACGTGAGGCACCTCGCGGCGGATGCGGGCCGTCATCTCGCCGATGCGTTCCATGACCGCGTCCAGTCCGCTGATGACCGGGACGTGAAATTCTATCACTTCGGCCTTCTCACGCATCTCTCCGCCCAGGCGATCGCCGATGGCCGAAAGCCGCCCGAGCATTTCCGACTCCCGGGCGCTTTCGCGGCCGATGGAATCGGTCAGTCCCGTCAATTCCGCAAGCAGTTCGCGCACTTCCTCCGAAGGCATGTACGTCGCCGCATTCTCCTGAAGCCGCGCTGAAACTTCGCTGATCGTCCCGAGGATGCCGGAAACCTTCTCGGTCTGTTCGCGCGCCTCCACGGAAAGCGTCTGGATGGCCATGGCCAGCACGCCCAGGGCCGCGCCTTCCGCGCCGGTATGCGCGGCCTTGATGGAGGCGTTCAAGGCGATGAGTTCGATCTCCGAACCGACCTCCTCGATTTCGACCACGAAGGCGGCCATGTCCTGCACGGTGGCGGCCACGTCGCGCATGGTCTCGGCCATGCCCTGCCCCTGCGCGGTGAACTGCCGGATTCCCTCCATAACCTGGGCGATTCCCGAGCCGACGCGGGCGAGCGACTGCCCCCCTTCGCCGCCCGAAGCCACGGACGCGAGGTCAGCCACCAAGCCTTCGACCTCCCCCGCCACGTCGCGCAAATTGCGGCGGATGCTTTCCACGGCCTCGTCGAAACGCTCGCGAGCGTTCGCGACCTGGGAGAGCTGCACCTCGGCCATGTCGGAGCTGAAGGAGGCGAGGCGCACGGCCTCGTCCTTGTCTATATCGTCCGGCGTGCCCCTAATCTCGTTCTCGACGTCCGCGAAGGCCTGGGCCACGTGTTCGAGTTGCTGGCGCACGATGTCGTGGAATTGCAGGCTCTGAACGATGTCGCCAAGACCCCGCGAGATGGCCGCCACGCGCTCCGGCAACTCGGCCACAAGCCTGTGGGAACGTTCGGAAAGACGCGTAAGTTCGTCGAGGTTGCCGCGCACGGCGGCGAATATCTCGGCCGAGCAGCGTTCCTGGCTCTCACGGATGAGAACGGTGCGCTCCCTGGCCTGCCCCAGATGGGAAAGCAGCACGCCGGAGCGCTCACGTATGCGGGCCGAATGGTCCACGATGGTCAGACCAAGCTTCTCCACGTCGTCGGATAGGGTGCTGAAACCGCGACCGGCCGCGCCGAGCCGGGCCGACTCTATGCGCGTCGAAATGCCGAGCATTTGCAGCTTGCGGATGATGCGCTTGAACTCGCCAAGCACCGTATCGAGCCCGGATACGACCCCTACGATCCTGTCGAGCTGTTTCAGACTCTCGGAGCTGACCTCCAGGTTGCAAAGCCCGGTCAACCGGTCCAATTCACGCCTGAGATCCGTGATCGTCCTGTCCACGGCCTCGCCCGAGGCGGCTGCGGCGCATTCGCGGGCCAAGTCCGTCAGTTCGCTCGACTTGGCCCAGAAATCCTGCAGGGAACCGCCCAGATCAAGGAATTCCCGCTCCGAGGAGGGCACGAGAACATCGGTCTCCTCACGCAGGGCGTCGGCCTCCCTGCGCAGATGGTTCAACAGTGATGATGCGTCGTTGCCCATGAATGCTTTCCATGTAAGGGCGGTTTCGTACAAACGTGCTTGGGAAAATTAGCACGTCATCCCGGGGTGCGCCATGATAAATTGGCTGACATGCGGCGTGGGAAAAAGCCTTTTTTCGCGCGGCTACGACCATTCCACTCCGGCATCGTCCCCCCTTCTGGAAGGCTTGGGGATCATTTTCTCTGGACATCGGGCCTAGCCCGGCGCAAGACTCCCGGCATTTCCGCTTGGAGGAAAGCATGAACACGGACGTCCTGCTGCGCGAGGTCGTGGAAAGGCTGGCCGGTCTGGGCCCCGATAGGGTCTGGCGCACGGTGCGTGCGCCAGGCGGTGCGGTTCTGGCCGAGGGCACCGGCTGGGACGAAGACGGGCTGCCCGAGGACATGGGCGGCGTCGATTTCACCGGCAAGAGCGTCGTGGACGTGGGCTGCAACCTCGGCCACCACTGCTTCATGGCGGCGCGGCACGGTGCGGCCCAGGTGCTCGGCATCGACATGGACCCCGAGGTCACGGCCTGCGCCACGGCCCTGGCAAAGCTCTATGACCTCCCCCAGGTCCGCTTCGAGACGGCCGACGCCCTGACCGGGATTGGCGGTCGTACCTTCGACATCTCCATGATGATCGATATCATCGGCCGGGGAATCATCCTCAAAGGCAAGGCCGGAGACTTTCTCGACGCAGCCGCGGCCCTCGCCACGAGTGAGATGCTGCACACCATGCGGCCCATCTACTCGCTTGAACGCGATCTGGACTGCCCGGCCGGATTCCTCGAACGCCTCTACCCGGAACGATTCATCCGCGACGGCCGCTTCCACCTGCTGGAATTCGCCCTGGACCGGCTCAACGCCGACTGGTCGGCCACAGTGCTTACGCCCGAGGCCGATCTGGGCCACAAATACAAGTACCTGGTGCGGTTCACCCGTCGTTGAGGCAGGGACCGCGTGTCTTCTCGAACAGCCCGAGCCAGCCGGTGGTTCGGCCCACTACCTTCCCACTCACGGCGAACAGTCCGGCCAGGGCCAGATTGGCGAGCCTGGGCGCAAAATCGCCACGCTTAAGAAGCAGCCGACGCGAATAGGTGACGCGCAACGGCGAGCGCCTGAACTCCACGTCGCGGAGCTTGAGCGTGTGCGGCGAATATGCCTGCACCTGCTCGTCGTCTTCTCCGAAGAAAAGCTTAAAGGATTGGGGAGGATAGGGCTTCACATGGTCGAAGTCGATCCAAAAGCGCGGATGCATGAGCGGCGCCATGACGAACAGATGTCCGCCGAGGCGAAGCAGCTTCAGGTTTTCGTCCAGAAATTCCTTCAATTCTTGCCAAGCGAAATGCTCCACGACGTGGGCCAGGACGAGCACGTCCGCTGGCCGTCCGCCGAGCGTTTTTTGCAGATCCTCGGGCGAAACGACCCGGTGTCCCTTGGCCCTGGCCGACTCGGCCACCATCGGATTGCGCTCCACACCCAAGATGTCCGTGAAGCCCATGCCGCGCAACAAGTCGAGCTTTGCGCCCTTGCCGCAGCCGATCTCAACGACGCGGGACAGGCGGGGCACGTCTGCGAGCATGCGGCGCGCCCGGGCAGATTCGTCTTTGGACAGGGCCTTGGTCCAGGCGGCGACGGGATCGCGCGGCTCGACAGTCATCACTTCTCCATTTCGCGTGCGGCGCGGGCCATCTCGGCCAGAACGTCGGCCGCGCGGGCCGCGCCGTCGAGGGGGACGGGACTTTTGATCGGGACATCGTGAGCCATGACGCCGCGCAAGGCGTCGGCGAGATCGGCTGCGCCGAGCCCATCGGCGGGCAACAGCGTGATGCCGGGGCGGACCCCGGCTAGTCTGCGGGCGTGGTCTTCCTGCTCCTGATCGCGCATGCCGCGCAGCAGCACCACAGCCGGAAGCCCGGCCGCCAGGATATCGGTCAGGCTGTTGTAGCCGCCGTAGACCACGGCGGCACGCGCGCTCATGAGTGCATCGCCATAGCCTTCGCCGAACTCCTCCAGGCGCAAGTGAGGACAGGCGCGAACGACATCGAGGACTTGCGAGCGCAGTGCGTCTGCTTCGCCGTCCTGGCCGTTGCCGGAAAGATCGCAGAAGACGCGCCACGGGGAAAGACCGGGAAATTCGTTCGCGGTTTCGGTCACAGCCTGCAATAGATCAAGAAAACCGGCATCGCGCCAGGAGAGCCCCACGACCACGCCCTCGCGCATGCCTTGGGCCACTCGCCCAGCCGCCGCAAGCTCCAAAAGGCGGGAAACGTAGCCGCAGGCCACGGGCTCACGTCCGAAATGGGTGAAAAGCCGCGCCGCCTCGTCCCCGCACAGGGCCGCATCGCCGTACCACAGGATGCCGGAGTAGGCGGAAGCAAAGACCGAGGCTGCGAGATCGGACCAGACCTTGTCCACGCCGCCCACCACCGCGCGCACGCCGAGTACGAAGCGCGTGTCGCCGCGTTCCTCGATGGCGGGCAAAAGCTCGCGGTGCTTTCCCTGGGGGGTATGGTCGGCCACGAAGACGCGGGGCCTGAAGATGCGCACGCACGAAGCGATGAGTTCGGCGCGCGCCTCGCCCAGGTCGGCGTCGGAAAGCCCGCAGTCGCCCGCCGCCCCGCTGGAGCGGCCGTCCCTGACGGACGTGGCGTAGGACGGCATCTTGATCCATTCCAGCGGCAGGCCGCGCAACAACGACGCCACCCGACGCTCGCCGGTGAGCATGGCCACGCGCATGGCAGGATGACGGCGCACGAGCGCAAGACCGAGCGCGGCCACCCGGCTCGCGTGGCCGACCCCTCTGCCGTCGTGGGCGTAGAGCAATATATCCAGACGTTTCATGAGCGGTCTGCGAAACCGACTTTGTTAACAGCCGGGGCACCAAAGCATATTTTTTCGATTTCAACAATCGTGGGCTTTCCTCCAAGATCATTGCGTCGTCGGAAAATTGCGCGTATGTGGTGGCTGTCGTCATGCGCCCCAAAAGGCAAACGATTCCTGGAACGCCGCACGAAACTCTGCACGAGCCCCGACCTCCCCATGACCGATTCCAAGACCTTCAACATCCTCATGTATTCCCATGACACCTATGGGCTCGGTCATATCCGGCGAACCATGGCCATCGCCTCGCAGCTTCGCCTGCCCGGCGTGAACATCCTCATTCTCACCGGTTCCCCCATCGTCGGCCGCTACGACTTTCCCGAACAGATCGACTTCGTGCGCGTCCCCGGAATGATCAAAAAATCCAACGACCAATACATCCCGCACACGATCAAAATCGATCCCGATCACGCACTGCTCATCCGCCAAAACATCATCAAGGCCACGGCCAAGGCATTCGAGCCGCACCTTTTCGTTGTGGACAAGGCGCCACGAGGCCTGAACTCCGAGATCGTGCCCACCCTGAAGATGCTCAAACGATCCAAGCGCCACTGCCACACCGTGCTCGGCCTTCGCGACATCATGGATGACGCCGAGAGCACCATCCGCGACTGGCGCAACAAGCGGATATACTCCATCCTCGACAAGTATTATTCTGAGATATGGGTCTATGGCGAGCAGCGCCTCTACGACCCCATCAAGGAGTACCGGATTCCGGACCACATCAGCCGCAAAATGGTCTTCACCGGCTACATCCCCCGCTTAGCCAAGCGCGGCATGGAAATGCGCAAGGAACAGCGGGTGGACTGCAAGGAAAAACTTGTGCTCGTGACCACAGGCGGAGGAGGCGACGGCTACGGGGTGCTCGACACCTATCTGCGCATGCTGGAAAAGGCCCCGCCGCTCGTGCCCGTGCGCACCATCATGATCTCCGGCCCGTTCATGCCCAAGAACGAGCGCTCGGAGATCGCCTGCCGGGCCAAAAAACTCGGCGTGAAATTCTACCACTTCAGCCGCCAGATGGAGAACCTCATCGCCGCGGCCGATCTCGTGGTCAGTATGGGCGGCTACAACACGGTCTGTGAGATACTCTCCCAGCGCAAAGTTTCGCTGGTCATCCCGCGCGAGACGCCCCGCCTTGAACAACGCATCCGGGCCGAGGTCATGAAGCGCCACTCGCTCATGGACTACCTGCCTTGGGGTGAACTGACGCCGGAAAACCTGCGCGACCGGCTCGAACGGCTTCTTTCCGACATCGACCCCTGCCGCACGGCAGTACGCGAACTCCCGCTCACCGGCCTGGACGTCATGCGCCAGCGGCTGGTTAAATTCCAATCCGAGCTGACATGACCGAAAAGACACCCGCCGGGGTTCTGGGCATGGTCCTCAAGGGCTACCCCAGGATCTCGGAAACGTTCATTTCGAATGAAATCCGCCTCCTCGAACGCCTGGGCTTCAGTATTCGCATCATCTCCATGCGGGCTCCGCGCGAGAAGTTCCGTCATGCCTCGGTGGACGAAATCACGGCCCCGGTGGACTACCTTCCGAGCGAGATTTCGGGCAACTGGGGGCGAATACTGCGGGCCAACTGGCGGGCGTTGCGGCTGCACTCCAGGCGGTATCGCTCTGCTCTCGCGAAAACGCTTGCGCGTTTCGCACGCACCCGCCGCCTGGCCACGATTCGCCACTTCCTTCAGGCAGGCGTGGTGGCGGGCGAGATGCTGCCCGGCTCCGGCGTGACGCATTTGCACGCCCACTTCGCCCATTCTCCGGCCTCGGTGGCCTCGCTCGCGGCCCGTATCGCGAACATCGGCTTCAGCTTCACCGGCCATGCCAAGGATATCTGGACGCAACGCCCCGAAAGCCTACAGGAAAAAATCGACCAGGCGGCCTTCGTCGTGACCTGCACCGGCCACAATCGCGACTACCTCGCCAGCCTGAACAATACGGGACGGCCGCTGCACACCGTGTATCACGGCATCGACCTCGACCTCTTCTCCCCGCGCCCGAAACAACGCGATCCCGGCGTTCCGCACCGCATCCTGACCATCGCCCGCTTCGCTCCGAAAAAAGGGCTGCCCACGGTCTTCCGAGCCCTCAAGCGTCTGGCCGACGACGGGGTGTCCTTCGATTATTGCCTGATCGGCGATGGCGAGGAGCGCGAACGCATCCTCTCGGAATTACAAACCTTGGGGCTGGCCGAACGCACCCAGTGGCTCGGCACCCAGGCCCACGACGAAGTGCTCAGGCAGTTCGAACGGGCCGACGTCTTCGCTCTCGGCTGCGAGATCGCCCGCAACGGCGACCGCGACGGCATTCCCAACGTCCTGGCCGAGAGCATGGCCATGGGCGTGCCCGTGGTGGCCACCCGCGTCTCTGGCATCCCGGAACTCGTCGTGGACGGCGAGACGGGACTTCTGGTCGAGCCGGGGGATGTGAAGGCCATGGCCGAGGCCATCAGAACGATTCTTGAGGACCGCTCCCTGGCGGAGCGCTTCTCGCAGGCCGGACGCGCCCGCGTCACCGAAATCTTCGACGCCTCACGATGCATCCTGGACTTGGTGGAAGTCTATCGCGCCAACGGCCTTGGCCCATCTGAGTGATGACAACCCCCTCTTCGCAGGCCGCATGATGCGGCCTGCAAGCTCGTGACTGCGCGGCCGATCCAGTGTAGATGACGCCATGCGCGTCGCCTTCCATATGCCCTTCAAGGATCCCGACGATCCCCGCCCCTCGGGCGATCTCGTCATCGGGCGGGGCATTGCGGACATGCTCCACGACCGAGGACACGAGGTGCGTTTTGTCAGCCGCTTCCGCACGCGCTGGATATTCTGGCAGCCCCTGCGCCTGGCCCGGCTGCCCGCCGCGCGGCGCGAGGCCCTGGCAGCCTGCGCGGCCTTCTCCCCAGACGTTTGGCTGACCTACCACGCCTATTGGAAGGCCCCGGACATGCTCGGCCCGTACTGCTGCGCAAAGCTCAATCTGCCCTACGCCGTGGTCCAGGCATCCTACGCCACCAAATACCGCAAGCGTCTCGTCTCCTGGCCTGGATTCATGCTCAACCGGGCCGCGCTGCTCGCAGCCGACATGGTGGTGGCCAACAAACGCCGCGACTTCGAAAACCTCTCCCGCCTCCTGCCGCCCGAACGACTCGTCTACACGCCCGTGGGTCTGGACGCCGCAGCCTTTGTCCGCGATGAGTCGGCCCGCGCCCGGCTTCGCGCCGAATGGGACATCCCGGCCGACGCGCCCGTGGTCCTCACGGCGGCCATGTTCCGGCACGGCGTGAAGACCGAGGGGATTTTGCTGACCATAAAGGCCTGCCGCCGCCTGTTCGAACAAGGTCTCGATTTTCGCCTGCTCATCGTGGGCGATGGCCCTGAGCGGTCGCGCATCGAGACTGCTCTGGACCAACTTCCTTCCGGCCGGGCTCGATTGTTGGGTCTTATGCCTCGCGACCGAATGGCCGAGATGTATTCCTCGGCCGACGTCTTCGCCTTTCCCGGCCTGGAAGAGGCCCTGGGCATGGTCTTCCTGGAGGCCCAGGCCTGCGGGCTTCCCGTGGCGGCCATGAACGGCTGGGGCGTACCCGAGGCCGTGGCCGACGGAGAGACGGGCCTTTTGAGTCCCGTGGGCGACGTTTCGACCTTCGCCGAGAACATCGCGCGGCTCGTCACGGACGAGGCTCTTCGCAGCCGAATGGGCGAAGCCGGGGCCGCGCGGGTGCGCGAGCGCTTCGACCGCAGCGTCGCGGCCGAGCGCATCGAGGCGGCGCTCGTCGCCGCTGTAGCCGCGAACAAGGTCACGCAGGGCAACGAAAGGACGGCCGCATGAGCACGCGCTTCACCCTCGTCCGCCACGCGGTCACGCCCTGGAACGCCCAGCGCCGCATCCAGGGACAAAGTGACATTCCCCTCGCGCCCGAAGGAATCGCGCAGGCCACGGCTTGGGCTGCCGCCCTGTCCGGCTTGGACGCGACCCTGATCGTGTCGAGCGACCTGCGCCGGGCCGTGCAGACGGCCCGAATCCTGAACGAACCGCATGGGCTTCCCGTGCGCCCGGACGAACGGCTGCGCGAACAGGACTGGGGAACGTGGGTGGGCCTGACCGCCTGCGACATCGACCGCGACCACGCGGCCGAACTCGCGGCCCAGGCCGAATTGGGCTGGGATTTCCGCCCTCCGGGGGGAGAGTCGCGGCGCGAGGTGCTCGCGCGCTCCCTGGCGGCGCTTGCCGACGCGGCCGTGGCCGCGCCCGATGGCCACGTCCTCGTGGTGGCCCATCTGGGCGTGGTCAAATGCCTGTTATACCACCTTCTGGACTGCGACTTCCTGCCCGGCCAGACCCCTTTCGTCGCTTCGCGCGCCCTGCACCGGCTGCGCCTGGAAAGCGCCCAACTGAGCATCGAAACCATGAACGAGGCGCTGCCATGAAGATCCTGCTCTACAGCCAACACGTGCTCGGCATGGGGCATCTGTTCCGCAGCCTGGAGTTGACCCGCGCCTTCGCACCCGACGAGGTGCTGCTCGTCAGCGGCGGCCGCGAAACCTCTGCCAGACACCCGGACAACGTGCGCGAGATCGCCCTGCCCGCCCTGTCCATGGATGCCGCGTTCCAGGGGCTGCACGCGCAGGACGGCGCGGACGTGGAGGAGGTCAAGAACGCCCGCCGCAAGGCCCTCCTCGACGTCTTCGCGCGGGAGCGGCCGGACGCGGTGCTCCTGGAACTCTTCCCCTTCGGCCGCAAGAAATTCCGCTTCGAGCTCGAACCACTGCTTGCGGCCTGCCGCGCCGCACCCTGGGGCCGCCCGGTGGTGGCCTGCTCGCTGCGCGACATCCTCGTGGAGCGCCACGACGGCGAGAAATACGAGCGCCGCGTGCTCGA
This sequence comes from Alkalidesulfovibrio alkalitolerans DSM 16529, assembly GCF_000422245.1. Taxonomy (NCBI): domain Bacteria; kingdom Pseudomonadati; phylum Thermodesulfobacteriota; class Desulfovibrionia; order Desulfovibrionales; family Desulfovibrionaceae; genus Alkalidesulfovibrio; species Alkalidesulfovibrio alkalitolerans. The sequence goes on along the minus strand of NZ_ATHI01000028.1, from coordinate 72,738 downwards.
AGCGCTCAAGGCCTGGTTCGATGTCGTGCTGGTCCATTCCGACCCGGCCGTGCAACGGCTCGAAGAGACTTTTCCCGCCACGGACAAAATCCCCGTGCCCGTCGTCCACACCGGTTTCGTGGCGCAAAAGCCCTCGCCCGACGCACGCGAAAGAATCCGTAGACATCTGAAACTCGGGCCCGACGACAAGTTGATCATCGCCAGCGCAGGCGGCGGACAGGTGGGCTTCCCCCTGCTTTCGTCCGTGGTCGAGGCCTTCGATCTGTTGCGCGACAGGCCCGACCTGCACCTTCGCCTGTTCACCGGCCCCTTTATGGACGAAACCGAGGCCGCGCGGCTCATGGCCCGCGCCCGCCGCATCCCGCGCCTGCACGCCGAACGTTTCTCGCCCGATCTGCTCAATCATCTGGCCGCGGCCGACCTCTCCATCAGCCAGGCAGGCTACAACACCTGCATGAACATCCTCGCAGCCAAGGTTCCGGCCCTGACCCTGCCCTTCGCGGCCAACGCGGAGCAATCCTCGCGCATCGCCAAACTCTCGGCCCTGCACCCCGTCCGGGAACTCTTTCCGCACGACCTCTTCCCGCAGGGACTTGCCGCGCTGATCTGCGAAACCCTGACCAAGACCGTCCGCACCACACATCCTGCCGTGGACCTGAATGGCGCGGAGGCCACCGCGTGCCTTGTGCGGCGCATGGTCGCGGAGTGCGCGCCGTGAAATACGCGCCCTGCGATCTGTGGCGCGACCCGCCGCGCAACGCCCTCGCCAGACTGGACGCGATCCTTGCTGCCACAACGCCTCCGGGTCCCCTTACGACCTTCTGCCGGGCCGACGACGTGGGCATGGGCGGCCAAAAATTCATACAGATGACCGACTGCTTCAAAAAGCACGGCGTGCCCCTTGCCCTGGCCGTGGTGCCGTCGTGGCTCCCCCTTGGCCACGCGCGCCTTGGCCGCGACATCGACTTGGCCGACCCCTTGTTCAGCCCCCACCAGCATGGATTTTCGCACCGGAACACGGCCTGCGAAGGCAAGAAGGCGGAATTCGGCGACGGACTCGACGAGGAGGAGACGCGCCGCCGCATTCGAAGCGGCCGCGATCTTTTGCGCCGCCTGCTGGGCGCGGCTTTCGTCCCACTCTTCACCCCGCCCTGGAACCGCAGCTCAGCCGCGACCCTGCGCATCCTAACCGAGGAAGAATTTCGCGGCGTCTCGCGCTTCGCCGGGGCAACTCCGGCCGCATTGCCGGGACTCCTGGAGCTACCGGTGAACGTGGATCTGCACATCAGAAAGGAAGCCGGAGTTGAAATGCAGTTCCAAGGATTGCTGAACGAAATCGGCCGGGCCGTCGCGTCCGGCCATCTGGGGCTGATGCTGCATCACCAGCGTGCCACGCCCGGCTCGGCCGCGTTCCTGGACGCCCTGCTTTCCCGCCTCGCAGGGCGGAAGGACACGCGATTCTTGTGCGCCCGTCGCGTTCTCGGGTCTTCCTGAACGTGACGGATTCATGAATTTTTCAGTCGACGTTTGCAATTTGTCCGGATTCGGGTAACTTGTCGAACATGTCCGGACGTACGCCCTTTTTCCGCTACGCAACGATTGGGAAAACGACATGACGCCCCCAGACGCGCACTCCCAAACCGGACAAGGCGGCATCCGCAAGCAGGTGGTGCTGCCTTTCGGCAAGTCCCTGCGCATCAGCATCCAAAGCCTGCGCGTGCGCTTCTTCCGCAACTGCGTCACGGTCATGACCCTGGTGCTGGCCGTGGCCTTCCTGGCCTTCATATTGATCAGCGCCAACATCGCCTCGGGCCTCCTCGAAAGCGGCGGGGCCACGGCGCGACAAATGCTGATTCGTGCTGGCTACGACCTCGCGGAGGATGCCCTGCGCGTCGGCTCATCCCCAAAGGATCACTGGATCGTCGGCCTTTCGCTTCTCGTGTGCACCGTGGGCATCGTCAACGCCCAACTCATGTCCGTGACCGAGCGCTTCCGGGAAATCGGGACCATGAAATGCCTGGGGGCGCTGGATAGTTTCATCCTCAGGCTTTTTCTGCTTGAGGCATCCATCCAGGGAGTGATCGGAGCCGCCACCGGGTGCCTGCTCGGCGTGCTCGCGGCGATTTCGGTCGGCCTGATCCGTTTCGGCTTTCCCGCCCTCACGTCCCTGCCCGTGGCGGAGGCGCTCGCCTCGCTCGCGCTGTCGGCCGTGGTGGGACTCGTGCTTTCCATGATCGGGGTTCTCTATCCGGCCATCATCGCCGCGCGCATGCAGCCCGTGGAAGCCATGCGGGCGGAGGAATAACAGGGAGGGGGCAGTGGCCAAGGCCCATACCATCGTCCGCGTGAGCGGCGTGACCAAGCTCTTCCGCATGGGCAAGCACCAAGTGCAGGCCCTGCGCGGCGTGGACCTCGAAATCTCCACCGGGGAATACATTTCCATCATGGGCCCGTCCGGCTCGGGTAAGTCCACACTCTTCAACATGATCGGCGGCCTGGACAAACCCACAGAGGGCAAAGTCTTCATCGACGAGGTGGACATCGCCCAACTCGACGCCTTCGAACTCGCCTGGCTCAGAAACCGCAAGATCGGCTACATCTTTCAGACCTTCAACCTGATCCAGGTCATGACGGCCCTGGAGAACGTGACGCTGCCCATGACTTTCGGCGGCATGAGCCACGACGACGCCGTCGAGAAAGGCATCGAACTTCTGAAGCTCGTGGGGCTCGAAGGCCGCTACAACCACAAGCCGCAGGAGCTTTCCGGCGGCCAGCAGCAGCGCGTGGCCGTGGCCCGCTCCCTGGCCAACTCCCCGGCCATCATCCTGGCCGACGAGCCGACCGGCAACCTCGACCTCTCCACGGGCGCGGAGATCATCGAACTGCTCAAGAGCCTCTCCGTGGAACGCCAGGTGACGATCATCACCGCCACCCACGACTACAAGATGCTCAACGTCTCAGACCGCGTGGTCTGGATCGTGGACGGCCGCATCGACCGCATCGAGAACCGCGCCGACCTCGACATCCAGGTGGGCGAGATCAAGCGCGAGGAGGCCAGGGCTTGAGGCGGACGGCGGCCTTGCTCTTCACGCTGGCGGCGCTGCTCCTCGCCGCCGCCGCGAACGCGGCCCCGCTCGACACCGTGCGGGCCCTCGCCGCGTATGGCGACCGCAGCACGGGCACGGAAGGTGCTAGGCTCGCTGCCGAGCACATTGCCGCGACGTTCCGGGATCTCGGTTTCGAAACGGACCGTCAGGTCGTCCTGCTCCCCAGACGAGTGTACGGCGAAAGCAGGCTCGACTTCGACGCCCAGGGAATCTCCTTGAATCTCATGCCTCTCGAAGCCAATTCCATCCATCCTCAGGCCACGCCACCCGGGGGCGCGTCCGGTCCCCTGGTTTGGACCGGAGGCGGCTCGCTGGCCGAAATGGAAGGCCGTCCCATTGCCGGAGCCGTGGTCCTCATGGACATCGTCTCCGGCAAGAACTGGATGAACGCCGCAAGCCTCGGGGCCTCGGCAGTGATCTTCGTGGACCCTGGGGAAAGCCCGCGCGGCTTCTTCACGGACAAGCGCGAACTCACGCCGCTCGATCTGCCGACCTTCATCATTTCCGCAGCGGACCTCGAAAGCGTCATCCCCGGATTCAGGGACGCCCCGGACGGCATCGTCAGCGAAACCGTGCGCCTGACCTGTCACTCCCAATGGCAACAAGTGCGGGCCGAAAACATCTACGCGCTCGTGCCCGGGACGTCGTCCGCTCTTTCCGAACAACTCCTGGTGGTCGAGGCCTTCTACGACTCCGAGGCGCTTGTGCCCGGCCATTCGCCCGGCGCGGACGAGGCCGCCTCCATCGCGGCGCTCCTCGATATCGCGCGGCGTTTAAAGGACACGCTGCCAAGCCGCAGCGTCCTTTTGGTGGCCACGGCCGGTCACGCCCAGGGGCTTGCCGGGGTGCGCGAGTTCGTCAGCAACGTCCGGGCCAAGGGCAAACGGCTCATGGATCTGGAGCGCGACCAGCAAAGCCGAAGCGAGACCGCCAAGGCCACGCTCGCGGTGCTCGAGGAAATCGCGGCTGGCCGCCCCATGACAGCCCTCTCGCCCTTTGAATCCACGCTCGTGGCCGAGGCCTTGACGGTCCGGATCAAGGATCGCATCGACCAGATATCTACGCGGCTGATGCGCCTTCGGCTCGAAGAACGCGACGGCGACGATGCGCTTATCCGCGAATTGGCCTCGCGCCGCATCCGCCTGCGCAATCTCTCGGAGACTCCGGACTTCACCCGTCTCGACCCGGAATCGCTCGGGATGCTGCGCGAATTCGTGGACGAAGCCATCGCCAATCAGCAGGCCGTAGCCACGGACGCCGACGAACAACTCGAATCCATCCGCTCCGGGCGCAAAGCGCGGTCCTTGATGGTGCAGCACGATGTGTCGGCCTGGATTTCGCTGCATCTCTCCACGCAAGGTAACGGCGTAGGAGCCTTCAACTATGGATTTTTCTACGACATCAGGCCCGACCGCAACCGCAACCCCGCCTACAATCTCATCGAACGAGTACTGACTCAGACGGCCGACGCCCTGGCCACGGAACGGGGACTCGATCTCTTCCGCGACACCCTGCGGCCGAGCCGCATCCGCCCCTGGCAGACGTGGTTCCTCGACCGGCCGGGACTTGGCGGCGAGGTGGCGGCGCTCGGCGGCATGCTCGGCCTGACCCTGGCCACGGTGGAGGACGCGAGGCCTTACTGGGGAACGCCCTACGACGTTCCCGAGCGAGTGGACGAAGAGGCCCTGCAGAACCAGACTGAGCTCGTGGCCGGGCTCGTCCAAGGGCTCGCCGATCATCCGGACCGCCTTTTTTCGAGCCTGCCACGCGAGGGACTGGCCGAGGTGGAAGGCCGCGCCCGCTTCATCCGCCAGGGCGAGCTTTTTCCGGACCAGCCTGCGCCCGGCACCATCGTCCAGGTCTCCCTGGCCTCGGCGATGATGTTCGCCATGGTGGACGCCTCGGGGAACTACCGCTTCAACGGTCTGTGCGACCGCAAGAACACCTACCACAACGCCGTGATCGAGGCCTACCGCTTCGACCCCGAGAGCGGGCGGATCATCTGGGCGGCGGACAAGACCCAGACCGGCAGGCGCACCTACCGCCTGCGTATCGTACGCCAGTTCATGCAGGCCGACCTGATCATGTTCGCGGCCGCCCCCATTACGCTCTTCAATCTTTTGGAGCCGCGCACCTTCGCCTACATGACGCGCATCAACCTCTTCGACGGCCGCCGCGATGCGGAACCGCTGAAGTATTGGTTCAGCCGCATCGACAGCCGCGACTCCACCCTGGCCTCCATATTCCTCGAAAACACCACGTCGCTCAAAATGACTCTTTCTGACAGCGTCCTGACCCGGAAGCTGATCCTCACGGGCGCACTCGGCGACGACCCCGAGGGCGATGGCTATTCGCCCGTCGAATGGCCACGCATCCTGGCCACGGAATTCAGGGTCGCCTCGGATATGTGGGCGCTGCTCGCCCCACGCGTCGAGAACCTGGAGACCCATGGCATCGTCAACGAGCGCATCCGTGCCATGCAGGAAGAGGGCGTAGCCGCGCTCAAGGCGGCGGGCCAAGCCTTCGAAGAGATGCGCTGGAGCGATTTTCTGGAACAGTCCCGGGCATCCTGGGCGCTGGCGAGCCGCGTCTATCTCGATGTCGAGAAGACGCAGCGCGACGTTTTGCTAGGCGTGCTCTTCTACATCGCCCTGTTCATCCCCTTCGCCTACTGCGTAGAGCGCATCGTCTTCGCCTTCGCGGACATCCACAAACGCATCCTCGGCTTCCTGGGGGTCCTGGGCGCGACGATATGGGGCATCTACCTGGTTCATCCGGCCTTCAAGCTGACCTACGCCCCGCTGGTGGTCATCCTGGCCTTCTTCATCGTGGGACTTTCAGCGCTCGTTTCCATCATCATCTTCCTGCGCTTCGAAAAAGAGATGGAGAAGCTGCAACGCCGCTCGCAACACGGGCAAGCCTCCGAGGTCAGCCACCTCAAAGCCTTCGGCGCGGCCTTCGTCATCGGCGTGACCAATCTTAGGCGACGGCGCGTGCGCACGAGCCTCACCGTGGCCACTCTGGTCATCCTGACCTTCACGATCATGAGTTTCACGGCGGTCAAATCGGTCCGCCAGACCGGCGCGGTACACTTCAGCGACTCGGCCAGCTATCGCGGCATCATGATGAAGAACCTCGGTTGGACGAATCTGCCGCCGGAGGCCGGGGCCATCGTGACCAACGCCTTCACGGGCCGGGCCGTGGTCGCGCAGAGGGTCTGGCTCGAAAACGAGGATCGCACCACGAGCGAGGTCGTCCCGGTCGTGCGCGAAGGAATCCGCGACGAGGCCCTGGGACTTATCGGCCTCACCGCCCAGGAACCTGCGATCAGCGGCCTCGATTCCGTACTCGTCGGAGGGCGCTGGTTCGCGCCGGACGAGACCAGGGCCGTGCTCCTGCCCTCCTCCCTTGCGAAACGGCTTGGAATAGACCCCGAAAACCCCCGTCAAACGGAAGTGCTGCTCTGGGGAATGCCTTTCGCCGTAGTCGGCTGCTTCGACGGTCAACGCCTCGACCAATTCACCGACCTCGATGGGGAATCGCCCACGCCCGTGGTATTTCCCTCGGAGAGTCTGGCCGATCTCGCGGCCATGCAGACCGAGGACCTGGACAGCGAGGGACTTTCGTCCTTCCAAGGGCGCTACCAGCACATCCCGGGCGAACAGGTGGCCATCGTGCCCGCGAGCATGGCCATGGCGCTCGGCGGCAGACTGAAATCGCTGGCCCTGGCCCCGGACCTGACAGACCAGAGCGTCAAGACGCTCGCGGCGAGCCTCGTGGATCGCTTCGGCCTTCCGCTCTTCGCGGGCGACGCGAGCGGCACCTTCGTCTATTCGGCCTCGGACAGCATCGACTACTCCGGCGTGCCCAACATCGTCATTCCCGTGTTCATCGCCGTACTCATCGTGCTGAACACCATGATTTCGAGCGTTTACGAGCGCAAACGGGAGATCGGCGTCTACACCTCCGTGGGCATGGCTCCCACACACGTCTCCTACCTCTTCATCGCCGAGGCCGTGGCCTTCGCGGTCATAAGCGCCGTCCTGGGCTATCTGCTGGCCCAGGGAGCGGCCGCACTCCTCTCGGGAACGCCGATCTGGTCGGGCATGACCGCGAACTACTCGTCGCTCGCAGGCGTCTCTGCCATGCTTCTGGTGATCGGAGTGACGCTTCTCTCCGTCGTCTATCCGGCCAAGGTCGCGGCGGACATTGCCATCCCCGACGTGAATCGCTCCTGGACCATGCCTGAAGGCAAGGGCAACGAGATATTCATCACCCTGCCCTTCCTGCTCAAGCAACCCGAGCAGGGGTGCGTGGGCGGCTTCCTCCTGGACTACTACCAGGCACACCAGGACGTGACGCACGGCCTGTTCTGCACCGACGACATCGCCTGCACCTTCGCCTGCCCCATGCTGCCGGTGAAGGGATCCGGCACGGCCGTGGCGGACGAGGAGGCGGACAAATGTCTGAACCTGCGCGCCGACGTCTGGCTCGCGCCCTTCGATTTCGGCGTCAAGCAGACCACGGAGTTGATCTTCTGTCCTTCCGAGGAACAGCCCGGATTCCTTGAAATCCGCATCCGCATCGTACGCCAGACGGGCGAAGCGAGCATCTGGAAACGCCTGAACAAAAACTTCCTCAACGATCTGCGCAAGCAACTCCTCGTCTGGCGCTCGCTCGGGGACGAGGAACGCACCGGCTACGAGACAATGCTTACGGAATTCATGAACCGGCAACACGCGCAAGGGTAGGCGGACATGGCCGCACAAGTGAACATTCGTGGCCGGGCGATCATCCTGGGCATCCTCTTCGGACTCTTCGTCTGCGCCTTCACGCCCACCAATAACATGCTCCTGCGGGCCACACTGCTCGGCGGCGGACATTTCCCCCTCGCGCCCTTCATCATCCTCTTCGTGCTCACACTCCTCGTGGGAACGAGCATGTCGGTGTTCAAGCGCACCGTGCTCACGGGCAAGGAGATGCTCACCACGTGGCTCTTGACGGTGCTCGTCTCCGGCATCCCCTACACGGGCTTCGTGCGCACCTTCTTCATCAACATCACCGCGCCCCAGGCCTTCGCCACACCAGGCAACCGCTGGACCGAGGCGTTCGGGCCGCTCCTTCCGGCCGAGATATATCCCTCGGACGAGGCGGCGCTGAACGCCATTTACGAAGGGCTGGACGGCGCTCTGGGCCAGGACAGCCTGACCGTGCTCTCGCGCATCGACTGGTCGGCGTGGACCGTGCCGCTCGCCTGGTGGGGAGGTTTCGTCATCCTCTCTTTCCTGGTCATGGTCTGCATGGTCACGCTCTTTTCTCGCCAGTGGGTGGAAAACGAGCGCGTCAATTTCCCCCTGTTGCGCCTGCCCCAGGCCATGGAAGAGGCCGTGGACGAAAACAGGCTGTGGGCGTTCCTGACCGACCGCTGGCTCTTGGTGGGACTGTGCCTGCCCGTGTTCCTGCATACCCTGAACGGCCTGAGCACCTACTATCCCGAGGTCCCCAAGCTCGACACGATCTATTTCGTCGGCAGATATTTCACTCCCCACGGGCTCTTTTCCGGCTTCTCCAAGCTCACGATCTATATCTATCCGGCCTTCATCGGCTTCGCCTTCCTGGCCTCGCGCCAGATATCTCTAAGCCTCTGGATCTTCTTCCTCCTCGGCGCGTTGCTGTTCGGCGTTCTCGACGTCCTGGGGGCAGCCATGCCCGCCTCGGCCCTGGGCGTGACCTTCGGCCCCACCCTGACCGCCGTCGAGGAAACGCAGATGATCGGGGCCTACGGCGTCTTCTTTCTCTTCCTCATCTGGCTTTCGCGGGCGCACCTGGGGCTCATCGCGCGTTGCGCCCTGGGCCTCACTGGGGCCAAGGCCAGCGAGAGCGAATGGTTTTCTCTGCGTGCCGCGTTCTGGGGGGGCTTGATCGCGCTCGCCTTGCTCGGCGGCTGGTGCGTGCATTTCGGCATGAGTCCCGTAGCCGCAGGTGCGGTGCTGCTCATGTTCTTCATCGTCTCCTTCGTAGCCGCGCGTATCATCTGCCAGGGCGGCATAGCCTACTTCACTCTCACGGCCGCGCCGCTCGACGGTCTGATCGCCCTCTTCGGCTCGGGATTCTTGGGTTCCACCGGCCTGCTCGTGGCCGCCGCGGCCCAGAAGGTACTCTTCGTGGACCTGCGCGAATCCTTGCTCCCTTCGCTCTTCCATGGAGCCAAGGTGGGCGAGGGCATCCGCAACAAAGGACTCTTCGTGGCCGGCGTTATCCTGGTCATCGTGCTTGGCGTGATCGTGAGCATCGGGGCCATGATGGTCCTGGCCCACACCCATGGCCTGCGCGACTTGGAACTTGAATGGGCCACGCGCACGACCCTCAACGTTTATGACAACGTCAAGCGTCTTTTAGACGCACCGCTGGGAACCCAGCCGCAGATACTGAGTTGGGCGGCCGTGGGAGCCCTTGTCATGGCCGCGCTGGTGGCCTGTTACCACCGCTTCACCTGGTGGCCGCTGCACCCCATCGGCTATCTTGCCACCTACAGTTCATCCATGCGCATCCTGTGGTTCAGCTTCTTCGTGGGCTGGCTGGTAAACCAGATCTGCCTGCGTTACGGCGGCGTGGCGCTGTTCAAGCGCGTCCGCTACTTCTTCTACGGACTCATCCTGGGCGATTTCCTCATGGGCGGCTTCTGGGCCGCTGTGGGTCTCAATACCGGGCTGGCCTACCAAGTGCTGCCGGACTAGTCCGGGCAAGGCGGAAAGGGCATGTACAACGATAAGGAACTTAAAGAATACCGCGACCTTCTGAAGCCGCCCGAGAAATTCGAGGAAGGCTTCGACTGGAAGACCCTCGTGGGAGCCGTGTTCATCGGCTTCCTGATGATGCCCGGCTCCATGTACCTGCAACTCGTCATCGGCCAGGGCATAGGACCGGCCGCACGCTGGGTGACGATCATCCTCTTCGCGGAGATCGCCAAGCGCTCCTACACGCATCTCAAGCAACAAGAGATATTCCTGCTCTACTACATGGCCGGTGCGGCCCTGGCCTCGCCTTTCCAAGGACTCTTGTGGCAGCAGTACTTGGTGCAGTCCGACGCCGCCCGCATGCTCGGTCTCACGGAGTTCATCCCGGATTGGATCGCCCCAGCCATCACATCCGAATCCCTGCTCGAACGCACGTTCTTCCACACGGACTGGCTCATACCGGTCCTCCTGCTCTTCGGTGCGCAACTCATCCAGCGCATCGACCAGTTTGGCCTGGGTTACGCCATGTACCGCATCACCTCGGACATCGAGAAGCTGCCCTTCCCCATGGCTCCGGTGGCAGCGCTCGGCACCATGGCCCTGGCTGAGTCCACGGACGAACGCGACAAAGGATGGAAGTGGCGGGTCTTTTCCATCGGCGGGGTAATAGGCTTGGCCTTCGGCGCGATTTACGTGCTCCTGCCAGCCATCTCGGGGCTCATCTTCACCGAGCCGGTGCGGCTGATCCCCATCCCATGGATCGAGCTCACGCCCTATACGGAAGACGTACTGCCCGCCGTGGCCACGGGCATCCAACTCGACCTGGGCCTACTGTTCCTGGGCATGGTCCTGCCGTTTTGGGCCGTCATCGGCAGCTTCCTCGGCGTGATTTTCACCATGACGGCCAACCCGTTCCTTTATGAAGCCGGCTTCCTGCATCGCTGGCATCCCGGCATGCGCACGGTGGAAACGCTCTTCGCCAACAACTTCGACTTCTACATGAGCGTCTCTATCGGCCTGGGCCTGTCCATCGGCGTCATCGGCATCTGGCAGGTGGTGCGTTCGCTCCGCAAGACCAAAGGCGCGGGCGGAGCCTCGTGGAAGGATCTGATTCGTGGACGGCCAGAGCGCGGCGACATAAACTTCTGGTTGTCAATCGCCATCTATTTCTTCTCTACCTTGGCTTACACGCTGATCTGCGTAGTCCTCGTGCCGGGCTTTCCCTGGCTCTTCTTCGTCCTGTACGGCTTCGTCTACACGCCGTTCATCTCCTACGTCACCGCGCGCATGGAGGGCATTGCGGGACAGGTGGTCAACCTGCCGCTGGTGCGTGAGGCGAGCTTCATCGCGGGAGCCAAATACTTCGGCTATTCCGGCATCGAGATCTGGTACGCGCCAATCCCCATGCACAACTATGGCGAGGCCACGGTGCAGTTCCGCCAGATCGAGCTGACGGGCACGAGTCTTCGCGGCATCATCAAGGCCGAGGTGGTGGCTTGGCCCGTGGTCTTCATCGCCTCGCTGCTTTTCTCACAATTCCTGTGGCGGCTGGCACCCATACCGTCCGTGCATTTTCCCTACGCCCAAGAAATCTGGCATTTGCAGGCGCTCAACCAGTTGCTCATGCAGACCTCGACCCTGGAGGGCAATTCCGCATTCTTCCAGGCGCTTTCTCCGATCATCGCCGGGGGAGCCATGGTCGCTGGCCTTTTGCTCTACGGCGTACTCTCGATCTTCGGACTGCCCGTGATGCTCATCTACGGACTTGTGCGCGGCCTGGGACAGACTGCGCCGCACGGCCATCTGCTCGAATTCATTGGGGCGCTGCTCGGCCGCTACTACTTCCTCAAACGCTACGGCGCGCAATGGCGGCAATATGCTCCGGTCTTGCTCGCAGGCTTTTCCTGTGGCATGGGCCTGACCGGCATGTTCGCCATGGGCTGCACACTCATTCTGAAATCATTGGGGAAACTGGCGTACTAGGTGGATACCGAGCTCAAGCGCGTCGCATGGAACGGCATCGCCTGCGAGGTTCCAGCCGATTTCGATCCGTTGGCCCTGGGAAGGGCCGAGATCCGGCTCGGTCCTCCGGGCGAGGCCATCCTCTCGCTCAAGTGGCGGCCCATCAACGGCCGTTTTTCGCCCAAGAAGCACTTCGCGCGAGTCAAACGGGCCTTTTCCGGAGACGGCGAGGCCACGCAGGAAGACTGGACCGAAGGGTTCGCCCCATCGGACGGACGAACCATTCTCCCCTATGTCTGGCGAACGACCTCGGAAGCCGGCCTGGGCGCGGTGCTGCATGATTCTTCGGCGCGCGCCGGGGCGCTGTTTCAAGCCCGCACGGACGATCGCGAAGCCGCCCTCGCCTGGCTCGATTCGCTGCGCCTGATTCCCCGAGACCAGCCCCTGTCTTTCGACCTCTTCGACATCACGGCCACAATTCCAGCCGGATTCGTCCTGGAATCGTTCTTCTTCAAACCCGGCCATTTCGGCCTGACCTTCGCCCGCAAGCGGGCACAACTGGTCCTGGAACGGCTGGGGCCTGCGGACGTGATCCTCGAGGTGACCGAACTCGCCGACCTGGGGATGATCCGCTGGCCCGATCTGACCAAAGCCGTGACGCCCCAGGAGTTCGAAGCCGGGGACGGACCAGGGGTGAACTGGAGCAAGGCCCCCGCATCCCTTGCCGGACGACTCATCTCGCGACTCTTCAGGCGTCGCGCCCACCAGTGCCTGCGCATCTGGCGCGAGATGTCCGCCAATCGCATCCTGGCCGTGGCCGTGCGCGATTCCGGCCCCTTGAACCAAGACATGATCGAGGCTATCTGTCGCGACTATGCCACTGTTCGGTCGTAAGAAAAAAGCTGCGCCCCACGCGCCCGGTCCAAGCCGCGAGGAATCGCTGGCCGCCGTGCCGGTACGAAATCCCGAGGTTCGCGAGGAACAGCGGGAAGGAAGCTTCCTCTTGACCTATCCGGCCGTGCCAAACCTCTGGTTCGGTCGCATGGCCTACCGCCTGGGCATATGGGACGGCTCGCCGCTCATCAAACGCCTGCAACTCGACGGTATGGGCGGCACGGTCTGGGAATGGATCGACGGCCGCAACAGCGTACGCGACCTCTCCGAGATGCTCGCCAAACGCTACAGCATTCTGCCGCGCGAGGCCGAGGCCTCCATAAGCGCGTTCCTGCGCGAGCTTGGCCGCAGGGGCATCATCGCCTTGCGGCACCCGCCAAGCTCGCTCGGCGCAAGCCTTCAGGGCCGCACATAGACGTCCAACGCCACGCCGTCCCAGACCGGACTCGACCAGTAGGCGATCGCCCAGACCATGAGAGCGGCGGCACGAGTATCATCCAAACGTTCGAGCTTTCTTTCGAGAGAGGGCCAGCTTGCGCCGTGCACAAGATGCACGCTCTCATCGGCGCAGGCTTCGCGCATGCGGAGCAGGAAATAGGATTGGCGGCACTGTTCCGGGAGCAGACGGCTGACTTTCTTGTAGGCCTCGACGATAGTCTTCAATTCGGACGCCGAAAATTCGGTTTTCAATTGCCCCAAGGCGCGGCCAAACGTCTGCATGGCCCAGGGAAGGAGAAACTCCGCCCCGGCACTCTTAGTCCGGAACAATGCCTTGAGCTGCCTCTCCAGTTCTGCACCGATGCGCGCCGCGACCTGCGCCATACCCCTCTCCCAACTTTCACCTTTTTTCCAGCTTACCTGCTATCACCCCTCAAACACTAATCTATCAAATTAATCAAGAGCGAATCTAGATTTTAAATAGAACCAATTTCACGACGCTCTTGCTGCAAGCGGCTGCGCAAAGCGATCGCGACGCCGGGTCAAAGGCCTCAGGCCAAACGCGCGGGTCAGTTGCCTGGCTGCGAAATGGTTCAGAGCTTGCTGACACAATCTATCGTCCAGGCTGCTCAAAAAGTCACAAATGCAAGGCACAAAAAAGTTCACGCCACGCGCAGCTTGACCTGCACGAGGATTTGAACTGTTCGCGGCAACCCAGCAGATGGGGCTTTTCCAGCAGCCTGAAACGGGTTTACGTCTTGATCCGGGCAAGCAGATCCGTGGTGCTCTTGCCCTGGACGAGGGGGATGATCTCTACGCTGCCGCCGCGACCCAGGACGAGTTCATGGCCCACGACCGTCTCCACGGTGTAGTCACCGCCCTTGACGAGCACGTCGGGTTCGAGCGCGGCGATGAGATCGAGCGGCGTGTCGGCATCGAAGAGGACGACCAGATCCACGCATTCGAGCGCCGCAAGCAGGGCGGCCCGTTCGTGTTCGGGAAGAATGGGTCTGGCGTCACCCTTCAGGCGGCGCACCGAGGCGTCGGTATTGAGACCCACAATCAGGCGCTGTCCGAGCGCGGCGGCCTTGTGTAAAAGGTCGATGTGCCCCACATGCAGGAGATCGAAACAGCCGTTGGTGAAGACGATACGCGAACCTTGCCCACGCCAAGTCTCGACCATGGCCCGCGCCCGTTCCTGGGGCTTGATCTTGTGGGCCGTGCCGAACTCCCGGCGCACCAGGGTTTCCTCAAGCTCAGAACGCAGAATGGGCTGCGTGCCGAGCTTTCCGACCACGACGCCTGCGGCGGCGTTGGCCAGGGCTGCGGCGTCGCGCGGCAAAAGGCCGGCGCCGAGCCCGGCCGCGTAGGTGGCGATGACAGTATCCCCCGCGCCCGAGACATCGAAGACTTCGCGCGCCTCGGCCTTGATACGCCAAGGCTCCTGGCCCCGCACGAAGAGCGAAAGCCCCTTCGCGCCGCGCGTTACGAGCAGTTGATCGAGGCTGAAGGCGTTGATGGCCGTGCCCGCCCGGGCATCGAGATCCTTTTCGTCGGTGGGGTCGAACTGGGCGACCTGAAGGAACTCCGCCGTGTTGGGCGTGATGCAGGTGGCCCCCTGGTAGCGCGTCCAATCGCCGCCCTTGGGGTCTACAAGGACGGGAATTCCCCGCGCCTTGCACGCGGAGATGATGTCGTAGGCGAGCATCCCGGAAAAGACGCCCTTGCCGTAATCGGAGCAGATCACCGCATCGACCGAAGGCAGATACGTCATGAACTCCTCAAGAATGCGCGACGCCGTAATGTCGTCCACCCGGGCCGTATGCTCCTCGTCAAGCCTGAGTAGCTGCTGCCCACGCCCCATGACCCTGGATTTGACGGTGGTCGGCCTGCCATCCTCCTCGAAAAGACACACCGCGATGGGCAGGTCAGCAAAAGTCCTGCGCAGTTCGCGACCCGGCTCGTCCGAGCCGCAAAGCCCGATGCAGACGCTGCGGCATCCAAGCCCTGCAAGGTTTGCGGCTACGTTGCCCGCGCCGCCCAAAGTATAGGTCTTGCGCGCCACGCGCACGATTTGCACGGGAGCTTCGGGCGATATACGGCTGACCTCCCCCCAAATGTACTGATCGAGCATCACGTCGCCGATGACGATGACGGTGACGGCGCTTAGGTCGGGAACGGCCGGGACGGTTTGTTTCGTTGTCATGCGCGGCTTCTTCGTTTGGACGTGGAAAGGCCCCGTCCTCTTACGTCCTTTTCGTTCCGGGTTCAATATGCCAAAGGTCCGAGACCGAAACGCACCTGCTCGCACCGCCGCAGATCAGGTCTTCTCATGTTCCGGCTTCTGGTGTAACGGTTTCGAAAACGAACGGGGCCGCCTTCCCCCCTAAATCCGGATTTCTCCGCGGCGAAAGGATGCAGAACACGACCGTGACGCCCCAGGAACAAGACGCCTCCCCTCCAGCCGAAATCCACGACCGGCTAGCGGCCTATCTGCGTAAGCTCGCGCTGCTCAAGGAAAGGGGTGCATTGCGCGACGTCATGGAACGCGAGATGCTCCTTGAGTTCATCCGCATCAACAAGAACCGCATCAACGAATTCCCCCTGCTCCAGGTTCAACAAAACGGCGTCATCAACACCCTGGGCTACCGCTCGAACGCCCACCCGGCACATGAATTCGTAAAGCGCTGTACAGCGACCTTCCTGCATTTGCTCACCCAGTACGGCAAGGCCGGGCAAGGACGGGATGCCGCGCTGGCCGATTCGCTCCGGGCCCAGATCGTGAACAATGAGGCGGTCCTCATCAAATGCGCTCAAGGAGCGGTCTATTCCGCCGCGCTGATCCACGACAATTTCGAGGAAGCCCTCATCTCCTTTTTCGGAGAGGGCGCCATCGAGATCATGGACGAGGCCACAGAGCGCCTGGAAATGAACGATCGCTACTGGAAAGAGCTTTTGGACGGTTTCATCGCACGACGGGTCGACGAAAGTCACGAGCGAATGATCCGCGAAGAGCGCTACAGCTTACGCAAAGAGCAAAACACGCTCGTTGTGCAGTTTCCGTTCGACAGCATGTTGGACCAGATCAAGGGCGATGGCCGAAAAATTGAAAAAACGCGTGTCCAAAAGGCGTTCGAGGAGATAGGCGAGAACCCTCAGGGAGTGTTGGCGCGAAAACTCGTCTTCGAGGCCCTGGCCTCGGAGCAGGATGTCTTCGGCGACCGCATGACGCGGGAGCAAAGACTGCACACGGCGGCGATCGTGTGCATGGATGTCGTGGCCGAACAGTTTCTGGAAATCATCAAGGAACGCGCCGCTGCGGGAAACGACGGGGTCTCCCCCGAAGAGACCGCCCGCCTCGAATTCGTCCGAGAACAGGTCACGGCAATGGCCGTGGGCTGCGTTTTGATCCACGACATCGTCCGCGACGACTTCACCGCGGGCATTGGCACGCTTGGCATCACGGACCCCAGACCTTACCGGGAGACGGTGCAGAACTTCGAGGCGGAGAGTCTGTATCGGACCATTCACGCCCTGCTTGAAGGGCGGTTTTTGTCCATCCTCAAGGAACGGCTGGCGGATGAAGGCGGAAAGGTCGTCCTGAAGACGGCGCGGGCGCGGCGGGTACCCGCACCGGGCATCGAACGCCTCACGGCTGCCGGGCTCACGCGCATCCGCCGCGCCAAGCTTTTCGACCCCGACAAGGAGCGGCCCGGAGCGTTCATTTTCACGTCCCGAAACGCCAAGGAACTCTACGGCCTCATGCGGATGCTCCAAATCGAGCGGGAGCTTGAGCAGACCCTTATCCAGGCGTGGGAACAGGCCGAGCCCAAGGTGGACATCCTGGCGGTCATCAACGTCGAGGCTCTGGCCAAGACCACCACCAACCTCAAGGGGCGTCTCGCCGAAATCCTCGGCCGGCTGGGCATCGCTCCAGTGGGCGGTTGAACGTTCCCACCCAAAAAACCTGCCGCGCCGCGCGAAGACGGCCGCCCTGTCCCCCAATCCCTGCGACCGCCGTCTCCACCGGGAGACGATCCGGCTCAGGGCTTACGCCCGCGCCCGTCCTGGTTCGCCAGGCACCACGCGGTCAGCCGGTCCATGTGCTCGGCCTGTCCGCAACGAAACTGCTCCACGAGATTCTTGAGAGCAACGATGTACGCGCTGACCAGCATGGCAGGAAGCAAATCGTTCATGTCAAACCTCCGAGCCGGTGTCGGCAGCCACGGCACGCCTGATGAAGGCGAGAGCCTCGTCGAAATAGTTGTCCGGGCAGTAGGGACTGAGGAGCCTCGTGCGCACGGAACCCACGATGCTCGCGAAAATGACAGTGGCCAATCGGAACGGCTCGGCGCGGACTACGCTCCCGTCTTCCATACCCAGCTTCAGGAGTCGTGACAGTTCGTTGATCATGCCTTCAAACCGTCCGACGATGTCGTCCTTGTTCACGTCGCCCTTGAGATCGCTATATGGAGAACAGCGCACGAGGATCATGAAGTCCTGTCCGGCCTTGAGTGTGAAGGCGAAGTACGCAGCCACGAAGCCGATGACCGAATCGAGCCCTGACGGTTTTCCAGCGCCTCCGGCCCGAGCCGCCTGTTCCAACTCGTCGAGCACGGAAAGACTCGAAGCCACGAACAGCTTTTCCTTGCTCCCGAAATAATGCGTAATGAGCCCGAGGGCAGCGCCGGATTTCTCGGCGATGCGCTTGAACGTCGTGTCCGCGTAGCCAAGCTCCCCGAACAGGGCGCGGGCGGCGTGCAATATCTTGTCCCGGCTTGAAACGTTGTCCGCATCCATGACTGTCGCCCTTGGTTGTTTACCCAAACAAGTCTCGTCTACCCCTAACTGATTGGGTAGTCAACCAAAACATGCGGACGGCACCAATATTTTATAGGCAATCATTACAAAGTGATGGACGCCAATGGTTCGCGATGGATAGTCGCCAGGGTCACAAGATCAGGACCGGGATAACGCAAATCCGCGTTCGTCCGCCTCGCACGCTCCTCCGGAAATGACGAAAAAACCTGGTTTCGACTGCGCGATCACCGCGCCCGTCGGGCGCGCGAAGCGCCCGCCCAGGACGTCGGCCAAGGGACGTCCGTTCGCAACTCACTCCTGGATCGTGGGCAGCAAGGGCGAGTTGATACGCTTGACGAATGCCTCGCCCGTATCGGTGCGAAAGACGAGTTTGCGCCCCATCGCTCCTCCCACGCTGGAAGCGCTCACGCGCACCCCCAGGCGATCGAGCGTTGCGAACGCGGATTCGACGTTTCGCCTTCCCACCTCGAATCCCTTGCCCTGCATGAGACCCGCGCCGCCGAACACCTTTGTTTCGATGCGATTCCTGGGCACACCACGCAGCCTGAATTCATCAAAAAGGACGATAATGGCTGTATCGACGTACTTGAAGCAGGTCGTGGCGGTGGTCACCTCCCGGTGATCCTCTGCCCGAGGCAAAAGGGCGTGAAAAATGGCAGCAAGCCCGTCCGTGGGCGCGAAAAAAGTGACCGACACGCACGATCCGAGCACCGTGCGCACCAAGCAGGGCTCGTCATACATCCCCCCCTGACCGACCCCCAGATAGGCCGTCGGCAAGCAAACGGATGACGCGGTTCCGTCTTTGCTCACACTTCGTCCCGTAAATCGTGAGGATTCTCAGCCAGATCGAGATTGATGAGCATCTCTTCGATGGCCCCAGGATCGACTGGCTTGGTTAGATAGGCGTCAGCCCCGCAGCCGTACTGTGCGTCGATCATGTGCTCCCGGTCGGAAAGGCAGGAGACGATCACAATGCGTGCCCGCTCCGACTCGCCGAGCCCAGACGCGTCCTCCATCTCGCGGATGGCACGGGTCGCGGACAGGCCGTCCATTTCGGGCATCATGATGTCCATGAGTACCAGGTCATAGAAATCGCAGGCTTGTATGGAGCGCTCCACCATCTGCACGGCCTCCAGGCCGGTGCCCGCCAGGTCGCATGATCCATGATGATCAAGAACTCCTTTGAAAAAGCACCGCGCCGAACTGCTGTCATCCACGATCAGCATGCGCACGTCGTCCTCCATGCGGCGGTCTTTGACCGCTATTGGTTCATGAAATCATACGCCATCACGCCCGAAGCACAAGTCCGGCTCCACCCCGGAGTTTGCCTAACCCGACGCCGATTTCATTGCATTTTGCCCGCTCCAGGGCTATTCTGAAATTCAAGGAAAACAAGCACGAATGGCCGAATTCAACCTCCCAGAATACCGCGTCAGCGTGGACCAGCTTGAGCCGGGTGTTTTCATCCGTCTCGAGAACATCCGCTGGTTTGAACATCCCTTCCTCTTCAACAGCTTCAAGATTTCCAGCGAACAGCAGATCGCGATCCTGCGCGACCTCGGCATAAAAGAGGTGATCTGCGTCCCGGAAAAAAGCGAGCGTCTGCCCGGCCGCCCCCGCGAGGAGTCCGGCCCGCCCCCCAAAAAACGACCGGTTGCAACCGAAGCCGCCATGGACAGTCTATGGCGCAAGAAAAAGGCCCAGGCCGAACGGCTGCAAAAGAAGCGTGAACACTTGGCGCGCTGCGAAGAACGCTACGCCGCGACGGTCAAAAACGTCTCCGCAATCACACAGGGCATCCTGGCCGAGCGCGTCTCCTCGATGGCCGAGGCAGCCAAGCTCGTGGCCGACATGACCGAGTTCTTCCTCTCGGACGTCGAATCGACCCTGCACCTCGTCAACGTCATGAACCAGGGCGAGCGCATTCATTTCCACGCCATGAACGTGACCGTCCTCTCCCTCATGCTCGGTCACAAGGCCGGCATGACCGGACAAGAGATGAACGCCCTGGGCATGGCCGCCCTCTTCCATGACATCGGCAAGGCCCGCATCGAAAAGAAGCTCCTGCGCAAACGTGGGACGCTCTCTCCGGCCGAACGCGCCGTCGTTGAACGGCATCCCCGGATGGGCGTGGAAATACTCGCCCGGACCTCGGATTTTCCTGCCATGGCCCTCGAAGCCGTGGCTCAGCATCACGAACTGGCCGACGGTTCCGGATACCCACGAAAACTCACGCTCGACGCGATCGGGACCGCCGCGCGCATCCTGGCGTTGGCCGACACCTACGACAACCATTGCAACCACCCCGATCCCCTGGAATCCTACACTCCGTATCAGGCTCTCTCGTTCATGTTCACCCAGCAAAAAGAACTTTTCGACCCTGATCTGCTCCCGCTGTTCATCCGCTGTCTCGGCGTCTACCCTCCCGGGACGGTCGTTCAGCTCTCGAACGGGTCCATCGGTCTCGTCGTTTCGGTAAACCCCGAGAACCAACTCTTCCCGAACGTGCTCGTCCATGCCCCGGACATTCCCAAGAAGTCGGCTCTGATCATCGATCTTGCCGAGGAGCCGGACCTGACCATCGAGAAAAGCATCCGTCTGAGCCATTTGCCCGGCGAAATCATCGACTACCTCAACCTGCGCTCGCGCATCTCCTACAGCCTGGACGCAAGCTGAGGCCGCAGGCCTTAACCCCGGATCGTCGCCTGGACAGCCTCATTTCAAGAGCTGCCAGATTCAGGATGTGACGGCGGGAATTCCGGTCGCGCCGAGCCGGTGCAGGCTCTCGGCCAGACGGCCGCGCAAGAGCGGCTTCATGAGCAGATCGCTGACATTAGCGGCGGCCAGCGACTCGGCTGAAATGGCCTCGCTGAACCCGGTGCACAACAAAACCGGTATTCCCGGCCGGATGGCGTTCAACCTTGCGGCCAGTTCCAACCCTGTAAGTCGGGGCATGTTCTGGTCCAAGACAACCAGATCGAAACGGGCCGGATATTCGGAAAAATGGGCCAAAGCCGCTTCGGGGTCCGTGAAACCCTCCGCCTCGTAGCCCAGAGCCTTGAGCATCTCCAAGCCTATCTCCACAAGCGCTGACTCGTCGTCCACGAAGAGCGCCCGTCCGCCTCCCGCGAGCGGCGCGATCTCCGGTGCGGGCTCCATTTCGGCGGCGGCGTCGGTTTTGGGCAGTAAAACGTGAAAGACAGTGCCCTTTCCCGGCTCGCTCTGCACGGTCACCGCGCCTTCGTGAGCGGCGACAATGCCGTGGACGACCGAAAGGCCCATACCCGTTCCTTCTCCAGGCCGCTTGGTGGTAAAAAACGGATCGAAGATGCGGTCCAAGATCTCTTGCTTGACGCCGTGCCCGGTGTCGCGCACGGATACGCGCAGATAGGCCCCTGGTGTGAGGCTCGGCATGCCCTGCGCCTTGTCCTCGTCGACCACCTCGTCCGCCAGCGAAATTTCGAGCAGGCCGCCTGCGTCGCGCATGGCGTGAGCCGCGTTGGTGCACAGGTTGAGGAGTATCTGGTGCATCTGCGTCGGATCGGCCGCCACGAGGTCGTCCGAGGTCTCCAGACGCAGGCGGATGTCGATGTTCGCGGGAAGGCTCGAACGAAGCAGCTTGAGCGCTTCCTTGACCAGGGGAATGACATGCAGCGGCGTGCGCTCCTGCCCGCCCTGACGGCTGAAGTTGAGGATCTGACGCACCAAATCGCGGGCTCGCTGCCCGGCGGTGACGATGCCTTGCATGCGGCGCTCCAGAGGCGTGCCGGAAGGGGCGGAATCAAGAACTATCTCGGCGTAGCCAAGAATAGCTCCCAAAATGTTGTTGAAATCGTGGGCGATTCCCCCCGCCAGGGTACCCAAGGCTTCCATCTTCTGGGCCAAGCGCAGCCGCTCCTCAAGCTTCCTACGCTCGGTGATGTCGTAAAAGTAACCCCTGATCTCGATCAGCTTGCCGTATTCGTCGAAAACACCGTTGAAGCTGCCTATCAGCCAGACGATGCTGCCGTCCGGTCTGCGATAGGAAGTCTCGATATTGCGCACCGAGCCCTCCGCAGGCAGAACGACACCGACCGAACCATCGCCGAGCGTTCCGAAAGCGAGATCACTGATGGCGAAACCAATGGCGTGGCTTGGAGTCTCGAAGCCGAAGGCGCGAGCAAATGCCTCGTTGCAGGCCAGGATGCGCCCGTCCGGGCTGGCCACGAAATTGCCGGTGATGTCCTCGTCGAAAAGTTGCCGATACCGCTCCTCACTGATGCGCAGGCGGGCCAGCATCTGAGTGCGTTCGGCCAGTTCCTGCTTGAGCTCGCCCTTGACCCTCTCGAAGTCGGCCGTGCGTTCCTCCACCGTGCGCCAAAGGATGGAACTCATCTCCTGATACTGGCGTTCGACGTGCCATTTGGTGCACAGCGAGAGGGCGAGCTGTCGCAACTCCTGGGGCTTGAAAGGCTTTTGCAAGTACAGGAGTTTTTCGGGCGGTGGCACGCGGCGGTTGAGCTCAGCCAGCGAGATGTCCGCCTGGCCGGTGACCATGACGATCTCAACACTCGCGTCGAGCGCACGGATGCGGGCTGCGGCGTCAAGACCGTCGGTTCCGGCCGCAAGCCGCACGTCGATGAGTGCCACGGCGTAGGGCCTGTCCTCGTCCAACGCCTCCCTCGCACGCCGGACTGCTTCGTCCCCCGTCTGGCACAACGTCAGATCAAATCCTTGGCCGGAACCGGACTGCCTGGTGACGTTCCTTCCCTTTGTCTCGGCCAGTGCTTCGAGGAGCCGGGGTCCCTCCATCTCCAGGCACAGAATGTCGCGATACAGGCTCAGAACGACCTCGTCGTCGTCCACGGCCAGAATTCGATATGCTTCGGGTGTGCTCTGCGACATCTGGATTTCGGCCTCACTCACGCCATGATAAGTGTACGTGGCATCCGCCCAAAAGAAAAGCCGCCGTATGCAAACGCCTCGGCGGCCTTCCTCCCGGGAATCCTTCCTCGCCTCCTCGCGCGGCGAAAGCGCGTCAGATACTCTTCACGCTCTCGGCCAGCCGGGACGTGGAGGAATTCTCAACCACACCCTCGCGTCGCACCGGAACGCTCTGGCCCAGAGCGAGTCCCTCGGGGGAGGATTCCTTGGCGGCCAATGCCTGGGCTCCCGTGGCGAAACGTCCGAACAGCACGCGGTGCCACACGCCCTTCTCGCCCAGATCGGCGCGCGCCAATTCGACCTCGACGCCTTTGGCCGCGAGCGATTCGAAGTGGGCGCGGGCCGCCTCCTCGCTCTTCCAGGAACTGAGCAAAAGAGCCCACTTGGCCTCGCCGGAGGTCGTCGCCGCCTGCACGCCCGGTGTGGCGACCGGCTTCACGGCATCGACCTTCACAGCCGGGATAGCCGGTTCAAGCACCGCCGTCTCATCTGGAGTCGGGGAGGCCCCCTTCATCGCGGCTTCTGCGGGTTCTACAGCTTTTGACTGCTCCAAAACGGCAGTCCTTTCGGAAGCCAGGATTGCGGGAGCGTTCGGCTGCGCCGATTTTTCATGAATGACGGGCGCGGGAACGGCTGCCACGGATTCGACGGACAGCGTCGCCGGAACGAACACGGGCTTAGCGTTGCGGGGCTTGTCTGGCTGGCCGCCGGACTCCGGAATCCGGCCAAAGGCCTGATCGGAAAACGCCGGGCGGGGGCTGTGAACCGCCGCCAAACGCGCCCGCTTCAGGTTTTCGCTGGCCTGGGGATAGAAGACGGGGGAAAGCGCCACGGCCTGCTCAAGGTGCACCAAGGCCGCGTCGTAATCGCCCTTGAGGAAGAGAACGTAGCCCAGATTGTTGTGCGCCTGGGCGGGTGTGCCCGCGCACAAGAAGGCCTGCAACGCCTCGTCAGTGCGTCCTTGCCGCGCCAGGGCCAGGCCCAAGTTGTTGCAGACCCGCGCGCTGGCTCCGGCGATGCGCGTGGCCTCCGAAAAAGCCGAGACCGCCTCGGGGAGCCTGTCCTGCATCATCCGCGCGACGCCGAGATTGTTCAGGGCCTCGGCGTTGCCTGGGCGTTCGGCCAAGGCGGCCTCGAAGGCCTGGGCGGCTTTGGCGTGCTCCTGCCTGCGATCATAGATCATGCCGCGTAGCATGTTGGCCTCGAAGGCGTCCTTGCCGCGCACTGCCTTTTCCAGATGCCTCATGGCCTCATCGTCCAGAGCCACGGCCATATAGATGCGCCCAGCCAAAAGGTGCGCCTGCGCGTTGTCGGGCTCACGCGCGAGCACCTGGGACACCCTCTCCATGGCCTCCTGCGTCTGCCCCGCGCGACGCTGGATATCCGCCGCGAGAAGAATCGCCTCAGTTCCATCGGCCCGCTTTTCTCCGGCTTTGGCGGCGTGAAACGCAGCTTCCTTGAAATCGCCGTGTTCGAGCATGGTGCGGCCCATGGCCAGATGCTGCTCGTAACTCATTTCGGCGCCGGGGTTGTCCAGGGCGAAAAGCCAGTCGCGCATGGAGTTGGGTCCTTCGCTCATGCCGGTTCCGGCGCAGCCCGCAAGGGCCGCGAGCAAAATAAGGACTGCCAGGCAACGAATGAGAGATGATGAGGCGTGCATGGGTATCTCCTTCTCGCCCTAAGGATTGATGCGGGCGAAAACGTCCATGAGTTGCAAACCCGCCGGGCCCACGATGACCACGAAGAGAGCGGGCAGGATGAACAGTACAAGGGGGAAGAGCAGCTTGACCGGCAGCTTGGCCGCTGTTTCCTCGGCCCGCTGGAAGCGGCGCGTGCGCATGGTCTCCGAATAGACGCGCAAAGTGGTGGCCACCGACGTTCCGAAAGAATCCGCCTGCACAAGCAATGTGACCAGCGCGTCCACGTCGTCGAGGCCGATGCGCAGGGACAGCCCTCGCAAGGCGTCGTGCCGCTTCTTACCCGCGCGAAGCTCCAGAGTCAGAAGCTTCAGCTCCTTGCTGATTTCGGGGGCGCTCGTGGCCACCTCGCGCGAGACGCGCTCGATGGCCTGATCTAGGCCCATGCCCGCCTCCACGCAGACCACGAGCAGGTCGAGCGCGTCGGGCAGTTCGTTCAGGAGCGTACGCTTGCGCTCGGTCGTGCGCGACTTGAGCCACATGCCCGGCACGGCGTAGCCGATGAGCGCGCCCAAGG
Organism: Alkalidesulfovibrio alkalitolerans DSM 16529; assembly: GCF_000422245.1. Classification (NCBI taxonomy): domain Bacteria; kingdom Pseudomonadati; phylum Thermodesulfobacteriota; class Desulfovibrionia; order Desulfovibrionales; family Desulfovibrionaceae; genus Alkalidesulfovibrio; species Alkalidesulfovibrio alkalitolerans. The sequence continues at coordinate 47,642 of NZ_ATHI01000028.1, read as the reverse complement.
TGACAAAGAGGAAAAGAAAACGCTTGAGCGCGGGATTGGGGAAAAGCACCGGAAGCAGAAAAGCCAACGAGACAAAGACGATCATCAGCGCCAGACGGGCGCCCAAAAAGACCAACGGCGCTTGGTGATGCCGCAGTCCGGCTTGCAGAAAACGCACTCGTTCCTCGCTCAACGTGGTGCGGTCCTTGGGAGCGATGCGCTCGCCGAGTTGGCGGACTTGGTCGAACAGCCAGCGCCCAAGCCTCAGATGCACCGTCGGCTCCGCTGTCTGCGATGCCGCGACCGCGCGTCCGGAAGCCCTTTCGATGCGCTGTACAACGTTGAGCGTGGCCCCGCCGCCGCGCGCAAGCCCAAGAATGCCCATGGCGGCCATGAAGACCGACACGGCGGCCGCGCCCACGATCAGCAAGACGGTGTAATCCATTGCCCGTTCCTCCCTAGACCTGGATGTTCACGAGCTTTCTGATCCAGATCACGCCCTTGAACATGCTCACGCCAGCACCCATGAGCATCAGCCTGCCGATGTCCTTCTCCCAGAGCACGCTCATGTAGACCGGATTCATCAGGTAAAGGATGAGGCCCACTGCGAAAGGCAGGCAGATGAGAATGATCGCGGAGAGCTTGCCCTCGGCGGAGAGGGTCCGGACCTTGCCCGCCAACTTGTAGCGTTCGCGAATGAGCGTGGCGATGGAGGTCACGATCTCGGTCAGGTTGCCGCCGGATTCGCGCTGGATGTTCACCGAGACCACGAAGAACTTGAGGTCCGGGCAATCCACGCGGCGCAAAAGGTTGGCCAAGGCCTGCTCGACGGAGAGGCCGTAGTTGATTTCGTCCAGGGTGGCGGCGAATTCCGGCCCGATGGGATCGTCGCACTCGTCGGCGATCATGCGCAGTGCTCCGGCAAAAGCGTGGCCAGCCTTGAGCGCGCGGCCCACGAGGTCCAGCGCGTCGGGAAGCTGTCGCGTGAAGCGCTCCATGCGGGCCTTGGCCCGGCCCTTGATCACCGCATAGGGGAGATACAGCCCCGCGAGCGCGGCTGGAATGGCAGCGACGACACCGGCGAAGACCCAGGCGAGCACTCCGAGGACGGCCGCGCACACGGTCATGATCAGCAGCACGAATCCGGGCGACACGCTCATCCCGGCACGGCGGATGTGATCGCGCAGGTCGCCGCCTCCCACCAGCCTTTCCAGAAGTCCGGCGCGGCGGGCCATGGCGTCCGCGCGCAAAAGGTTCGTCGCCCCGGCGCCGAGCGATTCGTGCACCAGGCGGTCCATCCGTTGCCTGGCTGCGTCGCGCGCGTCGGCCCGGGCCCGCATGAGGCCCAAAACCCCGTTCACGGCCAGAAAAACGGCCAAGGCGATGGATACGAGCAGGAGCCAACCCATATCAGCCTCCCTGGATCGGGAAGATTTGCGGCGCGAAGGCGTTTTCGGCCAGTCGCACGCCCATGGACTCCAGCCGGGCGGCGAAGTTCGGCCGCACACCCATGACCCGGAAATGTCCCTGCACCTTGCCCTTTTCGCCGATGCCGGTCTGCTCGAAGCGCACAATTTCCTGCATGGTGATCATCTCGCCTTCCATGCCGGTGATCTCCTGAAAGCTGATGACCTTGCGGCTGCCGTCGGCCAGGCGCGCGCCCTGAATGATGACGTCCACGGCCGAACTAATGAAGCGGCGCATGGCCACCGGCGCGAGGTTCATGCCCGCCATGGAGACCATGGTTTCAAGACGCATGAGTGCGTCGCGCGGCGTGTTGGCGTGGATGGTGGTCAGCGAACCGTCGTGGCCGGTGTTCATGGCCTGGAGCATGTCCAGCGCCTCGGCGCCGCGGCACTCGCCGATGATGATCCGGTCGGGCCGCATGCGCAGGCAGTTCTTGACCAGATCGCGTTGCGTCACCTCGCCGCGTCCCTCGATGTTCTGCGGCCGTGTCTCCAGGCGGACCACATGGGTCTGCTTGAGCTGAAGCTCGGCCGCGTCCTCGATGGTCACGATGCGTTCGTCGGCCGGGATGAAGCGCGAGAGTACGTTCAAAAGCGTGGTCTTGCCCGAGCCGGTGCCGCCGCTGATGAGGATGTTCAGCCGGGCGCGCACGATGCCCTTGAGCACCTCGCCCATCTGCGGGATGAGCGCCCCGAAGTTGATGAGATCATCGAGTTCCAGGGGATCGCGAGAGAATTTGCGGATGGACATGGACGCGCCGTCCACGGCCAGGGGCGGAATGATGGCGTTCACGCGGCTGCCGTCCATGAGGCGCGCGTCCACCATGGGCGAGGATTCGTCGATGCGTCGCCCGATACGCGAAACGATGCGGTCGATGATCTTCTTCAGATGGGACTCGTCCTTGAACCTTGCTCCGGTCAGCTCGAGCTTGCCGCTGCGTTCCACGTAGATGTTGCGATACGTGTTCACGAGGATGTCGTTGACCGTATCGTCCTTCAGGAACGGCTCCAGAGGCCCGAGTCCCAGCACCTCGTCCTGGATCTGGGAGATCAGGGCGCGGCGCTCGGGGATGGAAAGCGGGGCCTGCGCGTGCTCCTCGCGCAGGATGCGATCGGTCTGGCGGCTGATCTCGGCCCGCACCTCGGCCTCGGGCGTGGTCTCCAGAAGCGAGAGGTCGAGCAGATCGAGGAGCCTGTCGTGCAGCTTGGTCTTCAGCTCGTGGTAGCCCTCGTCGGCCTCGCGCGCGGGGCGGGCCGCCGACTGGCTCTGCTTGACCGGGACGGCGTCGCGCGTGCGCGCGACAAAGGACTGCGCCGCCTTCGGCCCGTCGCCGGCAACGGGTGTCGGCCGCTGTTCAGGCTTCGCCGCCGTGGCGGTCGTGGCCTTTTCGGCACGAAGAAGACGGGCGGTGATGTCCATGTCGAATCCTCCCTAGACCGCGCCCATCCCGGACTGGACGGTCCCGGGCCCTTCGCCGCGAGCAGCGACCTTCTCGCCGTTTCGCCTGGAGAACCGGCCCTTGAGCAATCCCGAGGCCCGTCCGAGCAGTCCCAGGGCTCCCGATCGCTTTCCTTTTTCCGCAGGAAGAAGATCGTGGCACAGCCGCGACACGGCCCGCGCATACGGACTCTTGGGGTCGGCGGTCAGAAGCGGAATTCCCTTGTTGAGCGCCGAAAGGCAGGCCGGGTCCTCCGGCAGGGTCAGGGCCAGCGGCAGGCCGAGCACCTCTCGCACCTCGGCCGCGCCGATCTCCATTTGTCCATGGCAGCGCACCGCGACCAGATTGACCTTTTCGGCCAATGCCGCGTCCGCTGCGCGCAGCGTCTTCAAGGCTTCGCGCGCGGCGGCCAGGCAGGGCAGCGACAGCTCCATGGTCAGAAAAACCTTGTTCACGCGCCGCAGCACCGCCAGGGCGGCATCGTCAAGGTCGGCGGAGAGGTCGATGACCACATGCCCCTGACCGGCGCAGGCATGCCGGGCGATGACCTCGGCCACATCCGGGTTGAGCATGGCCTGCTCGGCCGCGTCCGTGGGCCCGGGCAGCAGGTTGATGCCCGAGGCGTGTTCCGCGAGCAGCCCCTCGAAGAAGGCGCTGTCGCAGCGCTCCGGCGAGCGGGCGACCTCAGCCCAGGAATAGGCGTATTCGACGTCCAGGAAATAGGGGACTTCCGGCCTTGGCCGGGCCATGTCCACGAGCGTCACGCCGTGCGAGGCGCGAAGCCCCGCGGCCAGGTTCACGGCCAGGGTGGTGGTTCCCAGCCCGTGCTTGACGCCCATGACCGCGATGCGTTGTCCTGTCGCGGCGGCTTCGCCCGCGGTTCCCGGCCGCGAGACGAGAACCTGGGACGAGGCGTAACGGCGCAGGGCTTCCTCGAACTCCTCGATGCGAAGCGGCAGGAGCAGGATTTCACGCGCGCCCGCGCGCATCGCATCGACGAGAACCCGAGGGTCGTCGCACCCGGTGACGAGAAATGCGTCACGCACGACGCCGCGCGCCACGGCTCTGGCCAACCTGGCGAAGTCGGCCTGGATGTCTTCGCCCGGCTGAAATACGAGCAATGCACCCTCGGCGTGATCGTCGCGGCCAAGAAGCCGGAAACGCGGGTTTTCAGCCACCGCCGTGGCCAGAGCCTGCTTGAGGCTCTCGTCCTTGACGGACAGGGTCAGGGGGATACTCTGGCGGTCCATGGCCTTCTCCTAGTTGATCTGCAGGTTGACGGAGCCGCCTCCACCCGAAACCTGCGATTCGAGCGCGGTCTTCTCGGTCTTGCGGTAGTTTTTCATCACCTCTGCGCCCTTGGCGCCGTCCATGCCCTCCACCGCCGTGGGCGGCACGGGCAGGGGTGCGGCCTTTTGGGCGGCCATGATCTGGCGGGTGGATTCGCCCGTGGTCGTCGATGGCCGCATGGCGCATGACGTGGCGCCGACAGCCAGGAGAATCGCGGGAACGAAGAGCAGGATGCGCATGGAAATCTCCTTATCGGCTCATGGCCGGACCGAAGTGTCCGTCGAAACCGCCGGAAGCCTGCCCGGCCTGGGGCACGGTGGCCGAAGCCGGACGCGTGGCGAGCCTGCCGCCGTCGAGATCGCCGAAGAGAAAGAACTCGACATCGCTTGGCTCCACGAAACCGTCCGTGGGCAGTCTCTGGGAGGCCATGTCCATCGGCTTGGCCAGATGTGGTGTGACGATGATCACCAACTCGGTCTCGTTGCGCTGGTATTCCTTGCTGCTGAAGAGGCTGCCCAGCACGGGAATGTCGCCCACCACCGGGAAGCGGGAATTGGCCTCGCGCATGCTGTCGTTTATGAGACCGGCGATGGCGAAGCTCTGCCCGCTCTCCAACTCCACCATGGTCGTGGCGCGGCGGGTCCGGATGGCCGGGATCACGAATCCCTGGATCTCGACCTTGTTGGCGTAGTCGAGCTCCGAAACCTCGGGCTTGACCTCGATGTTGATTCGGGACCCTCCAAGGACCGTGGGGCGAAACGCCAGTCCCACGCCGAAGGGCTTCCATTCGATGGACACGGTGCCAAGGCCCGAAGGTACAGGCACCGGAATCTCGCCGCCCGCCAGGAAGTCGGCCTTCTCGCCGGAAAGACAGACGAGGTTCGGCTCGGCCAGAACCTTGATGACGCCATTCTCCTTCAGCGCGTCGATGAACCCGGTCCAGGCACCCTGCCCTTTGTTGAAGCGGTAAAAGGCGTTGACCTCCTCGTTCAAGAAGGTCGTGCCGTCCGCTTGCAGCCTGGTAAGTTGGTTGAGCATGGTGGAAAACAACAACTGGTTCTGGAAGGCGTATTGAAGGTTGATGCCAAGCCGCCTAGCCAGGGAGCGGGTCATTTCGGCCACGCGAACTTCGAGCATCACCTGCTGCACGCCGCCGATCTGCAAAAGATTGATGACTTTTTCCGGCGCGTAGGCTTCGGCCAGGGCCAGGGCCGAGGTCACGGCTCCAGGGCTCGTAGCCGTCCCGGAAAGCGTGATGGATTCGCCCGCCGCCAGAACGTGGATGCCAGTCTCATGCGGCATGACCCGGTGCAGGGCCTCTTTCAGCGGGGCCACGTCCGGGATGATGGCCAGTTCATGCACGGCGACCACGCGGCCCGCTTCGGCCCACAGCGTGAGCGTGGCGGAACCGGCCTTCTTGGCGCTGAGATAGATTTGGCGCGGGGTGAGCAGCAGAATGTCCGCCGCTTCTGGCGAGGACAGTGCAACGCGTTCCACATTCTGTGGAGCCGCGATGACCATTGAACGGCCCACGGCCAGTTCGAGACGCGCCGGAACGAGGTGTCCCGACTGGGCATGCGCCTGGGCGATCGAGCCGAGTAGCAGGCTCGCGCCGAGCAGCAGGCCGAAAAGAATTCGTGTGACGTGCATGACCATACTCCTAGAACGCTACGACCGTGCGACTTGCCCCGGTGATGAGTTCCACGCGCCGGGTGGGCTGTCCGCCGGTAGGCTTGGGTCGCGGCTTGTGGGCCTGGAGCACGCGCGGCAGGTCCATGCCCGGAGTCAACACGGGGTCGTTGTCGAGCGATCCGCGCAAAGCGAAATTGAGTTCGCCCTTAAGCGAGGCCAGGGCCAGACGCTCGGCCTGCTCCGGAGAGACTTCGAGCGTGTAGACGTCCACCGGCGCAACCTTGCCTTCTTCGTCCGCCTCAAGTTTCTCGCCCGTGGCCAGAACGAGGACGTTCTCAAGCACAAGTTTGCTCACAGGCTTGTCGCGCGCTCCGCCCTGACCGTCGTGATCCAGAGTCACGAGCACGTCCACGCGGTTCCCCGGATTGACGAAACCCGCGATGCCCATGACCCTGTTGCCCTTGACGGCCATGGCCCGCATGCCCGGATTGACGAGCGCGCTCACGCCGCCGATGCCGATCTCGGTGGAGGCCAGCTTGAAGCGCGTGATGGGTTCGCCCTGACTGACAGGAGAAAGGACTATGCGTCCCACGACCTCCTCGGCCGTGGCAAAAACGCCGTCAGGCACGCTGGTTTCGAGGAAATCCACGATCCTGACCATGTCCGGGCCAAGCTTGGTGCCGGGGGATATGATGCGAACGGCCACGGCCACCGGCACGGTGGGTTTTTGGATTTCCACGACCTGGGGCTCGGGCTTGGTGGCGCTCATCCAACGCAGGGCCAGAAAACCAGCCACGCAGGCCAGGAGTACGGCGACTCCGATCTGTGCAAACGCCTTTCCTTTGTTCATTCCATTTTCCTCCCGCCCATGGCCCCGGCTAGATCAGACTTTTGTCGTTTGCGGCCAGAAGCATGTGGGCGAAACAGCCGGCCGCGATGGCCAGGCCGTAGCAAAGACGAGGCAGGCGCTGCGCGGGATCGGGCTCGGGCATGTTCAGGGAGCCCGTGGCTGCGGCCACGACGGCCGCATCCTTGTAGGCCCTGAGGCGGGCCGCGAAGATGCGGCGGTGCAGGCAGAGCACGAACAGGGCGTAGAGTCCGCCCAGAAGGGTCGTCAGCACGAAGGCCGAGAGCGCAGCCGACGCCCCCAGAACGGCTCCGGCGGCGGCCATGAGCTTCACGTCGCCTGCGCCCATGACGCCAAACAGGAACGGCACGAGCATCAATCCACCGCCCACACCGAGTCCGGCCAGAGCGAAGACGACACCCTGCCCGCCAGGCAGAAAAGCATGAGCCACAAGCGCAATGGCCATGGCCGGATAGGTCAGAAGATTGGGTATGCGCTGCTCGCGGAGGTCCGTGATGCAGGCAGCGACGAGTAAGCAGGAAAGAAAGATCGTGAGCGCGATGTCCATGTCTCCCCCTAGGTTCGCGCGAAAACGATGAGGCTTGAAAAAGGCGGCGCCCCTCGCACCGGGACGCCGCCTTTTCGCGTCGTCGAAGTCGTGCTTAGCCGCCCACGGTCATCTTGTCGGCGATGCCCGTGAAGGTGCTGGAAACGTTGGTGCCCAGGGCCGTGACGGCGCCGACGATGGCGGCGGCGATGAGGGCGGCGATGAGGCCGTATTCCAGAGCGGTGGCGCCTTCTTCGTTGCGGATGAGCTTCGTGATGATGGTCTTCATGGTCTTCTCCTTTTTTGGTCCTGAAATGTTTTTGTTCCCGGTTGGTGCGGATTCCTTCCCGTGGGTACGCTCGACACAAGGCAATGCCCGTGCCAACGGAGCGAGACATGCGACCAAAAGTTTACCAGACAACAATAATCCATATTATTTCAGAAGTTTGCAATATTTCCAGCATTCCATGTCTCCCGGTGAGCCAGGGGCGCCGCACTGCGCGACGCCTCTCTTTGTCTATAAATCGTGGATCCAGACAAATGAACGACGATCCCAGAACAGTGCATCGCGCGGACGTAAAGCGCCGTCGGAATACAGTTCCGGACAAATCTTGCATTTGGAGATCAATCCACGAAAAAGGGATTGATAGGATGAACTTGCCCGGAGGGAGCGGCTGACGCCTCTATCGCAAGTCTTTTCATGGACGACAGACGCAGAACGCAAGAAGGCGCCGACGCCTCGCGCATGCCTTGGTGCACGTCGGCCTCCGACGCTTTCGCGGCAACGCAGCAGGCGGCGTCTTTTCAGCGGCTTGATTCGGAGGGGTCGATGCCGTGCTTCTGTAGCTTATTCCAGAGATTCTTGGCCGAAACGCCAAGGCGTTTGGCCGCCTCAGTCTGCACGCCGTTGGCCCGGCGAAGCGCGGTCAGGATAAGGTTCTTCTCATAGAGATTCACGGCCTCGCGCAGCGGTAAAGGAGACTCCAAAGGCGCGGAGGCCTGCGGCGAAGCCGGGGCCTGGCCCACGCCCCGCCCAAAATCGATATCCTCGGCCGTGATCTCGTCGCCCCGACGGAAGATGGCCGCACGCTCCAAGACGTTGGCCAGTTGGCGGACGTTGCCCGGCCAGTCGTACTCGTACATGGCCCGCAACGCGCCCGGTCCCAGGCGTGGTTGCCCGGTCTTAAGCTTCCCGGCGAGACGGCCGAGGAAGTACTCGGCCAGAAGAGGCAAGTCCTCCTTGCGCTCACGCAGCGGAGGCAGGTGGACACAGGCCACGTTCAACCTATAGTAGAGATCCTCGCGGAACTTGCGCTCACGGACCTGGTCGGCCAGATCCACATTGGTGGCGGCCACGATGCGCACGTCGCAGGCCAATGCCTTTGTCCCGCCCACGCGCTCGACCTGCTTCAGCTCCACGGCTCGCAAGAGCTTCGGCTGCAAATGCAAGGGCATGTCGCCGATCTCGTCCAGAAGTAGCGTGCCGCCCGCGGCAAGCTCGAACTTGCCGCGCTTCATCTGAAGGGCGCCGGTAAAAGCCCCTTTTTCGTGCCCGAAGAGTTCGCTCTCCAGCAGATTCTCAGGGATGGCCGCGCAGTTGACCTTGACGAACGGCCCCTCGGCCCGTGCCGAGAGCGCATGGACCGTATCGGCCACGAGTTCCTTGCCGGTGCCGGTCTCGCCGGTGATGAGCACGGTGGAGTCAAGCGGTGCGACGCGTTCGAGCAAATCCTTGACCCGTGACATGGCTTCGCCCTGCCCGATCAGGCGGGCCAGCGGCCCCTCGCGATCGAGCGCCCGGCGCAACGAACTTACTTGGCGTTGCAGCCGCCGCTTCTCCAATGCCCGGCGGATGACGATCTCCATTTCGGAGAGGGAGAACGGTTTGGTGAAATAATCGTATGCTCCGCGCCGAATGGCCTGTACGGCCGAATCCTTTTCCGCGTAGCCGGTCATTATGATGATCTCGGTGGAGGGGCTGACTTCGCGAAAACGCGGGATGGCTTCGATGCCCGTCATGCCCGGCAGACGCACGTCGAGCAGGACCAGATCGAAAGCCTCGCCCGAAGCTCTCTCTATTCCCTCCTCGGCGGAATAGGCGCTCTCCACGGCAAAGCCCTTCTCGCCCACGGCTTCCCGGAGCATGCCCTGAAAGGCGGTATCGTCATCGACGATGAGTATCTTCGCGGCCTGCGTTTCCATATATCATGGACAAGGGTTTAGGCGCGGCGGCTCACACATGCCGCCATTGCCACTTTATCTACATTTCATGGACCACTGACTACTTTTTCTGGTCCTGTCAAGGCCCTTTGTCTTTTTATTCGGTCTTCTCACGCACAGCAACAACCCGAAACAAATGGCCAATTTTTTTTGATCAATTTTTTATAGGCAATGGCATGCCGCTTGCTAAATGCGGGCAACAGGAGAGCACGATCATGCGAAACGTCTTTTCCATACCCTTCTTGCGCGGCCGCGAAAGCGAACGTGGGGTCATGGCTGCCGAGTTCGCCCTTTTGCTGCCTCTGTTCGTGTTGCTTATGGCCCTGCTGCTCGAAGGCAGCAACGCCATCCGGACCTATTCGGTGCTGGTCGAAGCCAGCCGCGAAGCCGCGCGCCACGTGCTCCTGCACGGCGACGCGGCGGCGGTTCCCGCCGTCGTCCAGGCCGTGACGGCCGACCTTTCCGGCACGGCAGGAAGCACCGTGACCCAGGCTCTCAAAACTGTGACCGTCGAGGTGGGATATGCCTACCAGTCTTTCCATGGAAGCAACGGCTTCATCGAAGCCCTCTTTGACGGACCGATCGTCCTGCGTGCTTCCACGACAATGCCTCTTCCGTAGACTGGCCGAAGAAAAAGGGGCCTCGCCCCTGCTCTTCGCCCTGCTCCTGCCGGTACTGGTGGGCATGGTGGGCATGGGCGTGGATCTGGGTAACCTCTATCTGAGCCACACCCGGCTTCAAGCGGCCGTGGACGCCGCAGCACTGGCCGGGAGTCTCGAACTGCCCGCGGACCCAAAGCTCGACAAGGGGCTCGTGGCCGCAAGCGTGGCCTCAATGCTCGCCACAAACTACCCCGAAGCAGAGGTCGAATCCCTTTCGCCCGGCACCGAGGTGCGCAGCGTGGAAGTCACGGCCAAGGTCGAGGTGCCTATGATGCTGATGGGCGTCTTGGGCGTTTCAGACAAGACGGTGCGCGCTTCGGCCGCAGCCGGATTCAACCATCTTGAAGTCGTTCTGGTGCTGGACAACACGGGCAGCATGAAGGGCACCCCCATCAACATGGTCAAGGCTGCGGCCTCAAATCTGGTGGATCTCATCCTGCCCGCGGGCGGGGCTCCGGACTCGAAGATGGGCTTGGTGGCGTTTCGAGGCAAGGTCAAGATCGGTACGGGCGTGGACGGTCTGCCAGCCGGATGCCGCAATGCCGACGGAAGCCTGAACGAGGGCATCCACCCCAGTTTCATGCCCATGTATTGGGCGCTGCCCCACAGCACGCGCAGAAACATCGACCTGGATACCTGCTCTTGCATCCCTGAGACCCTGGGCCTGACCACCGAGCGCAGCGAAGTCATCGCCCGGCTCGCCGAGCACACCGCGCTTGGCCCTGGCTCGGGCACGGTCATCTCGGAAGGGATCAAGTGGGGACGCCATGTGCTTACGCCCCAAGCCCCCTTCACCGATGCAAACCCCGACCCCAGCTACCGCAAGATCATGATTCTGCTCACGGACGGTGACACCGAAGACGGCACCTGCGGAGGCCCCTTCGCCATCAACTACCACCCCAACAACTACTGGACAAACGCCTATTACGGCATGGGAGATTCGAACAGCCACTGCGAGAACGGAGGCGCGCTCAATGCCGCCATGCTCGAAGAAGCGGCGCTGGCCAAGGCGGCGGGCATCGAAATCTTCTCCATCCGCTACGGCGACTCGGATTCCACGGATCGCTGGCTCATGAAGACGGTGGCGTCGAGCAAGCCCGGCACTGATGACCACTATTTCGACGCCCCCTCGATCCACGATCTCGACGATGTCTTCAAGCAGATCGGCCGCCAACTCGGCTGGCGTCTGCTCAAATAGGAGGCGGCCATGCGCGTCCGCTGTAAAAAACTGTTTGGAAGCGAAAAAGGATCGAGCCTGATAGAGTTCGCGCTCATCCTGCCCATCTTCGTCGCCCTGTCGCTGGCAGTCATCGAGGGGGGGAACATGTTCCGCTCCTGGCTGACCCTCAACAAATCGGCCCAGATGGCTGCCAGATTCGCGGCCACGGGCCAAGGCGACGAGGAGGGAACACGTCTCTCGCTCATCGTGGCGGAAGCGAGAAAACTAGAGACTTCCTTGCCCGGTTCGAGCCCGATCATGCAGGTGGACGTATGCAGCCGCGCTGGATTCGACGTCTCCGCGCCGTGCATGAGCGGACAAGCGGGGGGCCCGTGCGAGATGGTCGAGGTGAACGTAAGCTATACCTATTCGCCGGCCACGCCGCTCCTGGGCAGCCTCATGCCCGGGATGCTGACTCTTTCCGGATCGGATCGCAAGATCAACGAACCCTGGCGATTGTGCCCCTGAGCGGCGTTCAGGATTCATCGAACTCACGGCGTAGACGACGTTCGAGATCCCTGCGTCGGGATTCGGCGTCCAAAAGCCCTTCCCGTTCTCTATCGCCAGTGCCGCCCTCGATTTCGGAGCGTACCGGATAAACGACCACCCTGTCTCCGTCGAGAAAGACCTCGACCTCGTCGCCCGCCACAAACCCGAAGTGTCGCACGATCTGTCGAGGCAATTCGAGAATTCCGTTCCCAACGATTCGTACCCGCACGAATTCGTCCTCCTGTGATCCCACTACCGCGCCCCTCTTCTGCGCGCAATACACGCATATGCGAACATGATTTTTCTTGCCATTCAGACCTTTATCGAGCAGCGCCTTTGGCGTATGAGAAATTAGGAGCACAGTCAGGATGCACGACAAAGACTCGGAAGCCCGCCTGAGGGATCAGCTTTTGGACGCCTCGCGCGAGATTGCACGGCTCGAAGCCGAAATCGAGCGTATCAAGCGCGACCAGCGGGCCCACTCCCCGGCAAAAGGTTTTCGCGGTCACCCCGAAGCCATGGAGGCCGGTTTTTTCCGCATCGACAGGCAGGGCCGCTTCGAGGAAGTCAACCGCGCTTGGCTCAGACTGCATGGCTACGATTCGCCTGAAGAAGTGATCGGGCGTCATTTTTCGATCACCCAGCGCGAACGCGACGCGAAGGCCGCGGAGACGGTCGTTGACGACATACTCGCGGGCAGCACGATGCCAAGCGGCCTGTTCGCCCGCCGCCTCAAAGACGGCTCCGAAGGCTGGCATTTCTTTTCGGCCTGGCCGGTTATAGAAAACAACGTCGTGGTGGCCATCGAAGGTCTGCTCATCGACGCCACAGCCCACCATCTCGCCCAGGAAGAAGCCGAGCGACGGCGCGCGATCCTCTCGGCGGCCGAACGCTTCGGCAACATGGGAAGCTGGGACTGGGATCTCGCCATGGGCATGGTCTTCGTCTCACCCTTCTGGATGCGGCTGCTCGGGCTCTCGAAGGCATTCTTGCGTATTCAGGACGTCAAGGACATTCTGCATCCCGACGATTTGGCGAAGATTACCGATCTCGTCCGCACGCGAAACGGCAACACGGACAATTTTGACGTCGAGCACCGCATCTTGATCGCCCCAAGCGGCGAGACGCGCTGGCTCCTCGCCCGGGGAAAGGTCATCCGCGATGCCGATGGCGCACCGATCCGCGTCATCGGCGTTTCCCAGGACGTCACCGAGCGTCGCCGCGCCGAGGAAAAGCTCCGGCAAAGCGAGGCCATGTATCGACTGATCGCCGAAAATTCCGACGACGTCATCTGGACCCTCGATCCGGACTGGTGCTTCACCTATGTTTCTCCATCCATCGTCAAGCTGCGCGGCATCCCCCCTGAACAGGCCGTGCGCGAACACATCCCCGACACTATGACCCTGGAATCCTGGCGCCGCGTCCTGAGCATTTCCGCCGCTCGCCAGGAGACGTCGGAACGCGGCGGCACGCCAGAAGTCAGCCGACTGGAAATCGAGCAATACCGAGCCGACGGCTCCACGGTTTGGGTCGAGTGCGTGGTGCGCCCGATGCACGACCCAGGCGGCGAAATGGTCGGATTCGTCGGCGTCTCCCGCGACATAAGCGAACGACGACGGGCCGAGGCCGCCTTGCGCGCCAGCGAGGAGCGCTATCGCGCCCTGTTCGAGAACATGGACAGCGGCTTCGCCCTGCACGAAATGATTTTCGACGATGCCGGGAGGCCTTGCGACTATAGGTTCATCGAAATCAACCCCGCCTTCGAGCGACTGACCGGCCTGTCGCGCGAGACCCTGCTCGGCCGTACGGTGCTTGAGATCATGCCCGCCACCGAGCCGGAGTGGATCCAGACCTACGGACGGGTCGTGACCACCGGTGAGCCAGTGGTCTACGAAAGCTTCAACCGCACCTTGGACCGGCACTTCGAAGTCACGGCCTATCGCCCAGAATCAGGCAAATTCGCGGTCATTTTCAGCGATGTAAGCGAACGCAAGCGCCACGAGGCGGACCTCAAGTCCGCCAAAGCCGCTGCCGAGGCGGCAAACAAGGCGAAGTCGGAATTCTTGGCCAACATGAGCCACGAGATCCGCACACCCCTGCACGGGGTGCTTGGCATGCTGCAACTGCTTGCGGACAGCGGACTGGACGACGAACAGTCCGGCTACGCGTCCGTCGCATTGCAATCTGGACGTCACCTGCTTTCCGTGCTCAACGACATTCTTGACCTGACCAGGTTGCACGCCGACAAACTGCGCCTGCGCCAAGAACCATTCCGCTTCTCCGAAATCCTCGACGTGGTCACGTCCTCGTTCATGGTGGCTGCACAAGAGAGGGGCGTCGGGCTGACCTGGAGCCTGTCACAGGACATCCCGCCAGTGCTTCTCGGAGACAGCGCCAGACTCCGCCAAGTCCTCTTCAACCTCGTCGGCAATGCCTTCAAGTTCACCGAGCGGGGAACGATCCGTATCGAGGTCGACTGCCTCGACGCCCCCGGCCGGAACGATATCCGGGTGTTCGTTTCCGTGTCCGATAGCGGCATCGGCATTCCCGAGGACAAGCTCGACGAGATATTCGAAGCCTTCACCCAGGTGGACGGCTCGTTGACGCGAAAACACCACGGATCAGGACTCGGCCTACCCATCGTCAAGCGCCTCGTGGAACTCATGGACGGCGCGATCAGCATCGAGAGCGCCGCGGGTCACGGCACAACCGTGACATTCTCCGTGCTGCTCGGGCGGACCCAGGCGGACTCGAAGCAAGTATCCACAGTGCCTTCACGAGCGGGGAAACTGCGCGGCCTGCGCCTGCTGGTGGCCGAAGACGAACGCATCAACCAAGCCGTGATCCGTCGCCTGCTCGAAAAACTCGGCCACTCGGTGGTCTGCGTGGACACCGGGGCGCACGTGCTACCAGCCCTCGAACGCGAGCCTTTCGACGCCATCCTCATGGACATCCAAATGCCCGAGGTGAACGGCATAGAGGCTACACGCCTCGTGCGCGGCGCGACCCATCTCGGCGCGCGGGCCTCCGTTCCCGTGATAGCACTCACCGCCCACGCGCTGCACGGCGACAAGGAGCGATTCATCGAGGCCGGGATGACGGGGTATCTTGCAAAACCCTTCGAGGCCGAAGACCTCGATAGTGTCCTGCGCGACGTGCTGGGCGAATGACAGTGGTTTCTTCCACCGCACTCCCATTATTTTTTCGACTTTCCCACGAAGACGATATTGCCCATGTGCTTTTGATTCTGTATTGCATGAGTCGACCCTCCCTCCTCCAGCACAGGAGCACCGCATGCGCCCAAGATCGATATCGCTGATCGCAAGCGCCGCAGTGATCGCGGTGGCCCTCGCACTTGCGGCCTGCCCAGGGCAAGACGACAAGCACGATGATCTGGCGGGATACCGCGCCCAGTTGCGCGTGGGCTATGCCATCGAACCTCCCTATTCCTTTCTGAGCGAAACCGGCGAAGTCACAGGCGAAGGCCCCGAGATCGTCAGGCATGTCGCCGCCCGGCTGGAACTCGACAACGTCAGATGGATTCTCATGGGCTTCGGCTCGCTGATCGACGAATTGCGCGACGGCCGCATCGACGTGGTCGGCACGCCCATGTTCATCACCCCCGAAAGGACTTCGCTCGTCCGTTTTTCGGTTCCCGTCTCCCAGGTCGGCCAAGGGCTTCTCGTGCTCGGCGGAAACCCCAAGAAGCTTCATTCATACGAAGATGCCGCCGCTCACGCGGACGCCGTCGTCGCGGTGCTCGCCGGCGCGGTCGAAAAGGGAATCCTGCAAGACCAGGGGCTCCCGGCCGACCGCGTCTTCGTCGCCCAGGACGTTGAGACAGCCCTGTCCGCCTTGAGGCATGGCCGCGTGGACGGCCTCGCCCTCACCTCACCCACGGTGAATCATCTGGCCTCACGCTCGAACGGCCTGTTCGAGGCGGCCACGCCCTTTACGGGGCCTGTCGTCGACGGCACCACGTATTTCGGTTTGTCCGCTCTGGTGTTCCGGCCGCATGACGAGGCCCTGGCTCGCGCATTCAACGCGGTTCTCACCGAATTCATCGGGAGCCAAGAACACCGGGAAATCGTCCAATCACTTGGTTTTGGTCCCGAAACCATCCCCCCTCACCCGGCAACGCCACGCCCTCCGGCTCGTGAATCAGTGCCGAAATGAAGCGAATCGCAAAATTCTTCACATCCATCGGCGCTTCGACCTGCATCGTGGTCCTGGCCGCCATCGGCTCAAGCGGGATCATTTGGTGGGTCAACGAATCGTGGAGCACGGACAACCGCACCTACCTGGGAGTGCTCGACAACCTGCGCCTCGCAAGGTCGGAGCTCTTGAACGGCTATCTGCTCACCGAGAAACACCTCTCCGGCGAGCGTGAGCTTGCCGACTCGGGGCGTTGCGCCTACTTCGAGCAGGCCACATGGCGCATCGACGATGCCTTGGCGGCCCTGGAGCCGTTGCGGACGAAAAGCGGATTTCGCAACGGCTACCGCATCGTCTCAGAATACTTGACCGCGTACAAGGAAACCATCCTCAAAACCTCCGGGCATGTCTGCGGGCCTTCACGACAGACGAACGAATCGCTGGCGCTCCTGGAACTTCGCCGAGGCATGGGCGAGGCCGAGACGCGCCATGCCCGCGTCTCCACCGAGATCCACTCACGATTCAGGGCACTGGCCAAACGGCACGACACGTCCTCGATAGTGCTCATCGCCTGCTGGGGAGGAGTCTTGCTCCTAGTGGCCGCAGGTAGCTTTCTTGCCGCGCGCAAACGACGGCAGACTGAAAAAGCGCTCACAGAAAGCGAACAGCGATTCCGGCTGCTGGTCGAGTCCACACAGGACGCCATCTTCTTCCAGCAGCACGGCCGTTTCGTCTACCTGAATCCGGCGGGAGTCGCCCTGTTCGGAGCCAACTCGCCCGAGGAACTGATCGGCACTTCCGTGTTGGAACGCTTCCACCCCGATGATCACGCCGCCGTGGCGGAACGAATCCGGACGATCAACGAAAGAAAGATGGCCGTTCCCCTGCGCGAGGAGCAAATCCTGAGACTCGACGGCAGCTTCGTCACCGTGGAGGTTGCGGCCGTGCCCGTCACCCACGGAGGGGTAGCCGGAGCGCTGGTCCAGGCGCGCGACATCACCGAGCGCAAGAAGTCCGAAACGCGCCTTCTCGCCTCGCTGCACGAAAAAGACGTGCTCATCAAGGAAGTTCACCACCGCGTGAAGAACAACCTCCAGATCATCATCAGCCTGATGAATCTGCAATATTCGGAAACGGACTCCCCGCAGGAAACCGAACGCTTCAAGCGACTTGAAGGCCGCGTACGTTCCATGGCCCTGATCCACGAACAACTCTACCGATCGGAAGATTTCGCCCTGATCGACATGGCGGACTACACCGCCAAACTGCTGTCGCAGATATCCCAGGCCATGGGTTCCGGCATCGCCCTGCGCCTTGAGACGGATCTGGAGTCGGTGCATCTGGGCATCGACAAAGCCGTGCCCTGTGGCCTGCTCGTCAACGAACTCGCCACCAACGCCTTCAAGCACGCTTTTGCAGGTCGCGACTCCGGCGTCTTGCGCGTGAGCCTGAACAAAGAAGGTCAGCACGTCCGTCTCCGGGTCCACGACGACGGCCCGGGATTCCAGGGCGCCTTCCCCGTGGCGTCCGCCGGAACGCTTGGCATGCTGCTGGCCGGAGAGCTCACCCGCCAACTGGACGGAGAACTCGTCCGATGCGCTGAGGAAGGAGCCTGTGTGGAAGTGATCTTCCCCTTCTGATCGCCCGCGGCCTCTCCCTATTCATAATCAGCGCCGCTCCCACGGGTCCACCCGCCGTCACGCCAATCCCATCCCGCGGCGTGCACAAAAATCTCGACATTTCAGATTGTTGTCTCAATAAACAAACTTAGTCCTTTTTTTACGGAGAGATACGGATAAGCAATCATTTACAAATCGCCATCGATCTGTCACATGCCGAAGCGAGGAGGATAGCGCATGTCCCTTTCGTTCTCGTCCCTCGAAACCGTCCGCGCCGCATTCATCAGTCTGATCGTCGCATTCACCGTCCTCATGGCGTCCCTCGTTCATTCCGGCGCGCAGAACCAAACCATCTTCATCGCCCTGTTCTCCTTCACAGCCGCGGCTCTCGCGCTCACACTCCTGGCCATGAGCGGCTTGGCGGCCATTTTCGCGGCCAACAAGGAGACGGCAGAGCGCATCGTGAAGGGCGATTTCGCCGCGAGCTTCGCTCTCGGCGCGGGCAACACGGTCGCCGGGTCGCAGCAGGCCCTCGGCATGATGCTCGACCACCTCAAGCACGACCTGAGCCTGTCCAAGGGCGTGATGCATTGCATGGTCACGCCCTGCGTAGTCACGGACGTGAACGAAGTTTTCATCTTCGGCAATCAGGCCCTGATTGAAATGCTCGAACAGTCCGGCAAACCCGAGGACCACTACGGCCAGGACGTCTCCATGTTCTTCTACGGCGAAAAGCGCCAAACGGTCCTAGGCGCGGCCATGCGCGAGAAGCGCTCCATCAGCCGGGAGGTGGAATTCACCGGCCGCAGAGGCGGCAAGCGCAACATCAACATCGATGCCTCGCCGCTCTACGATCTCGAAGGCAAGCTCATGGGCGCGCTGTGCATCTACACCGACCTTTCCGAGATCAGGGCCTCGGAAGCTCGTATCCGGCAGCAGAACGAGAAGATCGAATCCGCCGTGAAGCAGATCGCCGACGTTTCGGAGCAACTCGCGGCCACGGCCGGAAACCTGACCGAACAGGTACGCACGGCCAATCGGAACGCCTGCCGCCAAGCGGACCGGGCCATGGAAACCTCGCGCGCCATGGGCGAAATGAACGCCGCAGTGCTGGACATAGCCCGAAGCGCCGGGGACGCGGCGAACCAAGCCAACCAAGCAAAAAACAAGGCCCAGGAAGGAGCCGAGGTCGTGGACCGCTCGGTGGCGGCCATTGGCGAAGTATCCCGCCTGTCGGATCAGCTTTCCACCAATCTCGCCGGCCTAGGCCAGAAGGCGGAGGCAATCGGCCGGATCATGGACGTCATCTCGGACATCGCCGACCAGACCAATCTCTTGGCCCTCAACGCGGCCATCGAGGCGGCCCGGGCTGGCGACGCCGGTCGCGGCTTCGCCGTGGTGGCAGACGAGGTGCGCAAGCTGGCCGAAAAGACCATGCACGCCACCAAGGAAGTCGAGGAATCCATCCTGGCCATACAACAAGACGCGCGCCTGAACATCGACGGCATGAGCAAGGCCTCGGAAGCGGTGGCGCTGTGTAGCGGCCTGACCGGCAAGTCGGGGCAGGCGCTTCAGGAGATCGTGACCCTGGTATTGCAGACGACCGACCGCATCCGCGCCATCGCCGCGGCCTCGGAGGAGCAATCCGCGACGAGTGACGCGATCAACGAATCCGTCGAGGACGTGCGGCAGTCGTGCGACGAGACGTCTTCGGAGATGGGCCGAGCCGCGACGGCGGTGGAGGAGTTGAATCACTTAGCCACGGTTCTGCGCCAGGTGGTGCGCGACACGCTTGCCTAGCCGCCGCGAAAAAGCCGCCCGAAACCCAGGCGGCTTTTCTCTGTCGAAATGGCGTCCCCGGCGCGATTCGAACGCACGGCCTGCTGCTTAGGAGGCAGCTGCTCTATCCGGCTGAGCTACGGGGACGCGTGGAAGCTGCATTTCCTATGCGTCTTCGCATCATCTTGTCAAGAATTCCTCCCGCAATCCAGTCTGCATGCACAAATTTCCTCCCGCCCCTTTACAATGGCCCCTTGAGGGCTATACTTCTTGATCTTCTGAAACCCACCGCCCCGACGGCACGCGCGGCGTGACTGCAAGGAGCCACCGATGCATCATATGAAAACCCTTCGAATCCTCGCTGGACTCGTTCTGGCGGTTGCGCTCTGCTTCCCGGCCAAGGCCACGGTCCTCCCCGATTTCTCCGACCTTGCCGAGCAGGCGGGACGCGCCGTGGTCAACATCTCGACCGTCAAAACAGACAGGGGCGGCGAGCGCATGCGCGATTTCTTCCAGTTCCGTCGCCCGCCGCGCGGCGGGCCAATGGACGAATTCTTCGACCAATTCGAGCGTTTCTTCCGGGACCAAGCCCCGCAACAGCAACAGCCCCAGCAGCAGCGTCCCCGGCGCGAGGGGGCGCTTGGCACGGGCTTCATCATCTCCGCCGACGGCTACATTGTGACCAACAACCACGTCATCGCCGAGGCGGATGAAATCAAGGTCAACTTACAAGGTTCCAACTCCTCCTATGACGCCGTGATCGTCGGCCGCGACCGTGAAACCGATCTCGCCCTGCTCAAGATCGAGGCCAAGGAGAAACTGCCCACATTGTCCTTTGGCGATTCAGACGGCGCACGCGTAGGACAGTGGGTGCTGGCCATCGGCAATCCCTTCGGACTGGGCCACACCGTGACCGCCGGCATCATCAGCGCCAAGGGACGCGTCATCGGCGCTGGCCCCTTCGACGACTTCATCCAGACCGACGCGAGCATCAACCCCGGCAACTCCGGCGGACCGCTCTTGGACCTGCAGGGTCGGGTCATTGGCGTGAACACGGCCATCGTGGCCTCGGGCCAGGGAATCGGCTTCGCCGTGCCCAGCAACATGGCCAAAGGCATCATCGAACAACTCAAGAGCGGAGGCATGGTCAGCCGGGGCTGGCTCGGGGTGACCATCCAGGACGTGAACGCCGACGCCGCCAAGGCGCTCGGCCTGCCCGAGGCCAAGGGCGCCATGATCGCGAACGTTTTGCCGGGAGAACCGGCAGACAAGGCCGGACTCAAGGCCTCGGACGTCATCCTCAAAGTAAACGGGCAAGACGTTGCCGACTCTGGCGATCTGCTGCGCACCATCGCCCGCATCAAGCCCGGGGAAAAGGTCAAGCTGACCGTGTGGCGCAAGGGGAAGACCATGGAAGTGACTGCCGAACTCGGCCAGCGCGACACCGAAAAATTGACCCAGAGCCCGGCCCCCCAGGATCGACCGCTGGGTGACATCGCCGGTTTATCGCTGCGCCCCGTGAACGAACAGGAAGCCCGCGCGCTCGGTCTCGACAAGCCTCAGGGGCTCCTAGTCTTGGACGTGCAACCCGATTCGGACGCGGAGATAGCCCAGATCGCGCCCGGCGACGTGATCATCGAAGTCAACCAGCAGACCGTGAGCACACTCGCCGACTTCGAGCGGATCTACCGCACCGAGGGCAGGGAGAAGGGCGTCGTGCTCGTGCTCATCAAGCGCCAGGGCCGAAACGTCATCAGAACCATGAACGTTCCCGCGCAATAGCAAAAGGACGGGGGCGGCCACCCGCCCCCGATTCCATCGTCGCCATGACCTCCGTTCCCGCAATTCGACTCCTCGCCCCGTGCAAGGTCAACCTCGTCCTGCGCATCGAGGGCCGCCGCGAAGACGGCTACCACACCCTGACTTCGATCTTTCTTCCGCTTGCCGAGCCGCACGACGTCCTGACCGTCTCTCCTGGGGAGACAGGGGAAGGCCTCTCGTTGTCGTGTCCGGGCATCGACGAGCCCGCCGAGACGAACCTCGTCCACAAGGCTTACGTGCATTTCGCGGCAGCCACCGGATTCGCCCCGGACCTGCGCGTCTCGGTGAGCAAGGACATTCCGACCGGGGCGGGGCTCGGCGGCGGAAGCTCGGATGCCGCAGCCATGCTGTCCCATCTGAACTCGATCGCCGGAAGACGAGCCCTGCCGCTGGATGAGCTTGCCGCACTGGCCCTCTCGCTCGGGGCCGATGTGCCATTCTTTCTGCTGGGACGTCCCGCCCTCGCGCGTGGGGTGGGCGAGGTGCTCACGCCCATCGAAGTGGACCTGAGCGGCTTCACCCTGCTCCTCGTCTGCCCGCCGTTTCACGTCAACACCGCCTGGGCTTACCGCGCCTTCGACGAGGCGCAAGGACACTCCGGACGATCGCTTGGACTCATGCACGTATTGACAGCCCACCATGAACCGGATACAGGCTCTTTTTGCCTTTGGCCAGGCTGCCTGGAGAACGACTTCGAAGCCGTTGTTTTCCGGGCCTTTCCTGCCTTGAGGCGTATTAAAGATGACATGGTGCGGTCGGGCGCGGCCGGAGTCGTCATGAGCGGCAGCGGCGCGAGCATTCTGGGCCTCTTTCGCAGCGCGGACGACGCCGCAAGGACCGCACGTTTTCTGTCTGCACAGGGTTCGCGGGTTTTCGCCCACGGCCCTTGACGCAGGGGAGTCGCCAAGTTGGCAAGGCAACGGGTTTTGGTCCCGTCATTCGAGGGTTCGAGTCCTTCCTCCCCTGCCATTTTTCAAAACCAAGGTCGGGACGACATGGCGCTTCACGGTGATTTGAGGATTCTCTCCGGCACTGCCAACCCTCAGTTGGCCGAGGCCATTTGTGACCATATGGGCTGCAAGCTGACGCCCATCCTCGCCGAAACCTTCTCCGACGGGGAAATCCGCATCGAGATCGGGGCGAACGTGCGCGGCGCCGACGTCTTCATCGTCCAGTCGACCTGCTCCCCGGTCAACTTCAACCTGATGCAGCTCGGCCTGATCCTGGACGCGCTCAAGCGCGCCAGTGCCTCGCGCGTCACGGCCGTGGTGCCCTACTACGGCTATTCGCGCCAGGACCGCAAAGTCGTGCCCCGCGCACCCATCTCAGCCAAACTGGTGGCGGACTTCCTTTCCGTGGCGGGCATGCACAGGCTCTTGACCATCGATCTGCACGCCGGCCAGATCCAGGGATTTTTCGATCTCCCCGTGGACAACCTCTTCGCCGCGCCCATCCTGCTCAATCACCTCAAGGACGCCTACAAGGGCGAGGACCTGGTCGTGGTTTCGCCGGACGCGGGGGGCGTGGAACGGGCGCGGGCGTACGGCAAGCGACTGGGGGCGAGCCTGGCTATCATCGACAAGCGCCGCGACGAGCCTAACAAGGCCAAGGCCATGAACCTCATCGGCAGCGTCAAGGACAAGGTGGCCATCGTGCTCGACGACATGATCGACACGGCCGGCACCATCTGTGAGGCCGCCTCGGTACTCAAGGATCACGGCGCCAAGCTTTGCGTGGCCAGCGCCACGCACGCCGTACTCTCCGGCCCGGCCATCGAACGGCTGGAGAACTCCCACTACGCCGAGGTCGTGGTCACGGACACCATTCCGCTCGGCCCCAAGGCCAAGGAGTGTTCGAAGATCAAAGTCATGTCCGTGGCCGGACTGCTGGCCAAGGCCATCCATAACATCCATACAGAATCCTCGGTGAGCGTCCTGTTCGTCTAGAACAGCGCCCCCAGTCGATCCAAAAGGAGCTTTCCATGTCCGAGCAAGTCAACCTGATCGCCTCCGCCCGCTCGATCAAGGGCAAGACCGCCAGCAAAGCCATCCGCGGACAAGAGCTTGTCCCCGGCATCTACTACAACGGCAGGGGCGAGAACATCATGCTCCAGGTGCCCGCGCTGGCCCTGACCAAGGCCTACGAAAAGGTCGGCCTGTCCCACGTGCTGACCCTGAAGATCGAGCAGGACGGCGTCACCGCCGAAAAGCCGAGCCTGATCCGCGAACTCAAGCGCCATCCCTACAAGCGCCAGATCATGCACGTCGACTTCCTGGGCATCGACCTGGACAAGAAGATCCGCGTCGAAATCCCGGTGCGCATCACGGGCAAGTGCAAAGGTGTCGTGCTCGGCGGCCAGCTCACGGTCTTCCGCGAGCACCTGACCATCGAATGCCTCCCCCTGAACGTGCCCAACTCCATCGTCATCGACGTCACCGAAATGGAGATCGGCCAGAACCTTCAGGTGGCCGACGTCAAGACCCCCGAGGGCGTGGGGC
The DNA here is from genome assembly GCF_000422245.1 of Alkalidesulfovibrio alkalitolerans DSM 16529. NCBI lineage: Bacteria > Pseudomonadati > Thermodesulfobacteriota > Desulfovibrionia > Desulfovibrionales > Desulfovibrionaceae > Alkalidesulfovibrio > Alkalidesulfovibrio alkalitolerans. The sequence goes on along the minus strand of NZ_ATHI01000028.1, from coordinate 23,980 downwards.
TGGTCTACGACGAAAACTTCTCCGTCGTGGGTGTCCTGGCCCCCGAGGCCGAGGCCGAAGCATCCGAAGGCTAGGACCCCAGGAATCAACGCATCATGGAGGCTCCGGGGCCAGCCCCGGAGCCTCTTTCATTGGCGGCGCACAGTATGGACATCAAGGGACTCATCGTCGGCCTGGGCAATCCCGGAGAGGCCTACCGCGACACGCGGCACAACGTCGGGTTCATGGTCGTGGACGCCGTCCTTGACGAGATCGCCGCCAAGCCGTACCGCCGCCAGACCAAGCTCCCCTCCCCGGCCGAATTCGATCTGTGGGCCGTCTCTCTTCCCCGCGTCCGCGGCGATTTCCTGCTCGCCAAGCCCTACACCTACATGAACCTCTCGGGCCGGGCCGTGGCGCGCATCTGCATGGAGAACGGCGTGAAACCCGAGAACGTCCTCGTCATCCACGACGAAATGGACCTCCCCTTCGGACGTCTCAAGGCCAAACTCGGCGGCGGCACGGCCGGGCACAACGGCCTCGCCTCGATCGTCTCCGAACTGGGCAGCGAACGTTTCCTGCGGCTTCGGGTAGGCATCGGACGACCGCCGGAACGCGGCCAGGTCACGGAATGGGTACTTGCGCCCTTCTCTTCCGAGGAAGCGCAGCGCCTCCCCGACGTACTGGTCACGGCGCGCGACGCACTTCCGCTCTTCTTTACGCCGGGCGGCAAGGGACTTTCCCAGGCGCAGCAAGCCCTTCACGCTTTCGATGTCTCCTTTTCCGACCCCGACAATGAAAAATCCAGCGAGTAGAGTCGTCACATTGGACTTGTTTGCGGGTTTGGCGTATAGAAGTTGTGGCTTGTTCCCGGAAAAGCGGAGGATCCTCCTTGTTTGGAATCAATGAACTTGTGGTCTATCCGGCGCAGGGCGTCGGGAAGGTCGAGCGGATAGAAAAACAGGAAATCCGCGGCGCCGTGACCGAGTTCTACATTGTGCGCATCCTGGCCAACAACGTGACCCTCATGGTCCCGGTCGCCAATGCCCACAGCGTTGGCCTGCGCTCGGTGTGCGACAGCAAGGAGGGAGGGCAGGTGCTTGACATCCTGCGCGACCGGTCTGATTTTACAGGTTACACTGGACAGAACTGGAACAGACGCTACCGCGAATATTCCGAAAAACTTAAAAGCGGCAACCTGCGCGACGTCGCCTATGTCCTCAAGGAACTTCTCCTGATTGGAAGAGACAAGGAACTCTCCTTCGGCGAACGCCGACTCCTGGAGCAGGCCATGAGCCTGGTCACGCTGGAGTTGTCCTTCGCCTTGGGGCGCGACCAGGAAATCGTCCGCTCCGACATCCAGGAAATGTTCCAGGACGTGCTTGGCGACATGGAAAGTGAAGCCTAGGGACTTGCCAACCGCCGAGGTTTTCGCTAATTCCAAGTTCGCCTGACTCCGAAACCATCCTTAGCATCCGGTTTCATCCGTTTTTTGCATTGCCGACGGCGTGAGCGCGTCGTCATAACGAACCATTTCACAGGATACGCACCATCCGCAAACATCGCATGGCCTCTGGCTTTCCAAGCCGGGCGGCCGGAGCATCCGGACACCTATGACACGCGCCCCGCGCGGCCCTAAAAGAGCCGCGAAAAAAGCCCCGCCGTCCGATACGCACGTCGAGTCGTCTGCCGAGACGCCATCCAGAGGACAACCCATGAATCTCTCCGAATTGAAGCTCAAGAGCATGATCGAACTCATGGAGTTGGCCACGGAGTTCAAGGTCGAAAACCCGAGCAACATGCGCAAGCAGGAGCTCATTTTCGCCCTTTTACAGGCCTGCGCCTTGCAGAACGGGGCCATTTTCGGCGAGGGCGTGCTCGAAATCCTCCCGGACGGATTCGGTTTTCTCCGCTCTCCCATGTACAGCTACATGCCCGGCCCTGATGATATCTACGTCTCACCGTCGCAGATTCGACGCTTCGGCCTGCGCACCGGCGACGTGGTGACCGGCCAGATCCGACCGCCCAAAGAAGGGGAACGCTATTTCGCGCTCCTGCGCGTGGACACCATCTGTTTCGCCCCGCCCGAGGCCACCAAGACCGTCGTCCTCTTCGACAACCTGACGCCCATCTATCCGGATGCGCGGTTCGTCATGGAAAACGGGGACAAGAACTACTCCTCGCGCGTCATCGATCTGCTCGCCCCCATCGGCAAAGGGCAGCGCGGCCTGATCGTGGCCCCGCCGCGAACCGGCAAGACCATGCTCCTGCAGACCATCGCCAACTCCCTCAACGCCAATAATCCCGAAGTCTACCTCATCGTCCTGCTCATCGACGAGCGGCCCGAGGAAGTCACGGACATGGAACGCTCGGTGCGCGCCGAAGTGGTCAGCTCCACTTTCGACGAGCCGCCCCAGCGCCACGTGCAGGTCGCGGAGATGGTCCTCGAAAAGGCCAAGCGCCTTGTCGAGCGCAAGCGCGACGTGGTCATCCTGCTCGACTCCATCACCCGCCTGGGCCGCGCCTACAACGCCGTGACGCCGTCTTCCGGGCGCGTCCTCTCGGGCGGCCTCGACGCCAACGCCCTGCAGCGCCCCAAGCGCTTCTTCGGCGCGGCCCGCAACATCGAGGAAGGCGGCAGCCTGACCATCATCGCCACTGCCTTGATTGACACGGGCTCGCGCATGGACGAAGTCATCTTCGAGGAGTTCAAGGGTACCGGCAACATGGAGATCTACCTCGACCGTCATCTGGCCGAGAAGCGCATCTACCCCGCCATCGACATGAATCGCTCCGGCACCCGTAAGGAAGAACTCCTGCTGCCCGAGGAAGTCCTGAACCGAGTGTGGATCCTACGCAAAGTACTCTCACCCATGAATTCCATAGATTCCATGGAGTTCCTGCTGGGCAAGATGCGCGGCACCAAAAACAACAGCGAATTCCTAAACATCATGAATCGCTAGCCGGACGCGTCGGCACGCCGGGAATGTCCCGGTCGCAAAGGGGGGCTCCAAGCCCCCCTTTACGTTTGGGTATCCGGTGGTTAAGGTATGGAAGGTCTTGTAAGGCCCGGAGAACCAAAAATCGCCGCAATGCAGCCGACACGTCTCTCGAACATCCTTTTGGCGACCCTCGTATTCGCCGCCCTGCTCGTTCCCGCGCTAGTGTTCCTCACGGCGACGCCGTCGCGGGCCATCTTCGAGTTCACCGTGCGCGACGAAATCGAACTCGGCCAGAAGTTCAACCTCGCCGTCCGGGCTCAACTGCCCATTATCGAAGACCCCGAAATCCAGGGCTACATCCACGACATGGCCAACCGGATCAAGGCCGCTATGCCACCCCAGCCTTTCGACATCAACGCCGAAGTCGTCCGCAGCAACATGCTCAATGCCTTTGCCGGACCAGCAGGCTATACATTCTTCTTCTCCGGCCTGATCCTTGAATTCGAGCATGAATCCGACCTTGCGGGCGTCATGGCTCACGAATTCGCGCACGTCTCCCAGCGCCACTTGGCCGACCGCATCCAGAAGTCGCGGATCATCGGTCCGGCCTCGCTTATCGGGGCCATCGCGGCCGCCTTCCTCGGGGGCGGTCAGACCGGAGCGGCCTTGGCCGTGGGAGCCCAGGCCGCCGGACACAGCGCCATGCTCTCCTACAGCCGCGAAAACGAACGTGAAGCCGACCAAGTAGGTATGAACTACCTCATCCGTGCGGGCTACAACCCCTGGGGGCTCGTGCGCGGCTTTCAGATCATGCGCCGCAAACAGTGGTTCGCGGGACGTGACATCCCCACCTACCTCTCGACTCACCCCGGGCTTCCCGAACGCATCGACTACATCTCCTCCCGCGTCGAGCTTCTACCCGCCGAAATTCGCAACCGCGCCGAGGACGACGACCGTTTCCTGCGCGTGAAAATGCTCATCCGCTCCCGCTACACCGACACGACGCTGGCCATGGGGTATTACGACAACAAGCCGCAATCCGAATGGACCTGCACGGACCGCCTGGGCAACGCCATCCTGCTCGAACGTCTGAACCGCATGACCGAGGCCCGCGAACGCTACCAAGAGGCTCTGGCCTGCGCGCCAAACGATTCGCTCTACCTGCGCGAATCCGGCAGGTTCTACTTCCAGACGGGAGATTTCGACCGCGCAGGCGAACTGCTGCAAAAGGCCGTGGTGGTCAACCCGCGCGACGCCATGTCGCTCTTCTACTATGCGCGGCTTCTGGGCGAGCGCAAACAGTTCGCCCAGGCCCTCGACTACATGGAGCGGGTCAAACAGCGGCTCCCCGAAGACCCGGAGGTCAGGCAGCATCTCGGTCGCCTCTACGGCAATTCCGGCAACGCCTTCCAGGGACACCTGCAACTGGCCTATGCCGCACTCTACCGCAACGACAAACGTCAGACGGAATTCCAGCGCCAGCAGGCCGACCGCCTGGCCACAACCGAGGCGGACAAGAAGGCCCTGGAGGATTTCGCCGAAGCGCATTCCGCCCGGGCCGAATTCTGGCGATGACGAAAACCCGACCGCCCCGGACGACAGCGCGCCCGAGCAACGGCCAAACGCACCGAACCTCCATTTCATCACGGTGACGCATGACAAAGCCAATCCCTATCGTTCCGCCCGAGACCTTGGGCCTGACGCGCCTTGAAAACGGACTGCGCGTGATCGTGGAACCTATGCCCCACGTCCACTCCGCCTCGGTCGGCATCTGGATAACCTCCGGTTCGCGCCAGGAGGACGCCGGACGCGAAGGCGCGGCCCATCTGTGGGAGCACATGGCCTTCAAGGGCACGCCCCGCCGATCCGCCCTCGAACTGGCCATGGCCCTGGATCGCTTGGGCGGACTCTCCAACGCCTTCACCGGCCGCGAGGAGACCTGCTTTCATGCGCGCGTGGTGGATAGCGGCCTGCACGAGGCCTTCGACATCCTGTCCGACATGGTCGTCAATCCGCTGCTCGACGAAACGGAGCTGGAGCTCGAAAAGAACGTCATCCTCCAGGAGATCGCTGCTGTCGAGGAGACGCCGGAAGAGTTCGTCTTCGAACATTTCTGGCAGGCCGTGTGGCGCGATCCAGCCGTGGCCCATCCGATCCTGGGCACCGAGGAGTCCGTGCGCGGCTTCACCATCGAGGGAATGCGCTCCTGGCGCGAGCAGTGGCACAGGCCGGAGCGGATCATCGTCTCGGCGGCCGGGGCCGTCGATCCGGCAGCCTTCACACGCGCGGCGGCCCGCCTTTTCGAGCGCCTTGAATCCGGCCCCAAGACGCCGCAGCCCACGCCGCCGCTTTTCACGCCACGCTCATCGGCCATAGAACGCGACGTCGAGCAAAGCCACGTCATCCTCGCCTTTCCGTCCGTCGGCCTGACCCATGACTCACGCTACACAGTGGCCTGTCTATCCGCCCTGCTCGGCGGCCAGATGTCCTCGCGCCTCTTCCAGGAAGTGCGCGAAAAACGCGGCTTGGCCTACACCATCTCCACGAGCCCGCATTGCCTGACCGACTGCGGATTGCTCGAAGTCTACGCCGCGGCCAGCCCCGACCGCACGGGCGAGCTTCTCGACGTGCTGCGCCACGAACTGCGGGACGTGGCCGAGGGCGGCATCACGGAAGAGGAAGTCTCGCGCGCCAAGGATCACCTGGGCGGCCTGGTGCTGCTCGGCGCGGAATCCACGGAGGAGCGCATGCTGCGCCAGGCGCGCAACGTGGCCCTGCACGGCCGCCCCGTGTCCGTGGAGGAGGCGGCGGGACGCATCGCCGCCGTGAGTCTCGACGACGTGCGCGAGGCGGCGGCGAGTCTCTCCAGGCTGGACGAGGCCGCGCTGTTCGTTCTCGGGCCGCGCATCGACCCGTCCTGGGCGAAAACCTTCGACACGGCTTTCGACACGCCATGAACAGGCAACCCGCCTGGATCATCGGCCAGGGCAGGCTCGTCGTCGCCATGGGTGACCTGACCCTGGCGGAGCACGAGGCCATCGTCAACGCGGCCAACTCGTCGCTGCTCGGCGGAGGCGGCGTGGACGGCGCCATCCACCGCGCCGCCGGCCCCGAGCTTCTGGCCGCCTGCAAGGCCATCGTGGCGAAGCGCGGCCCGCTGCCGCCCGGCCAGGCCGTGATCACGCCGGGCTTCAGACTGAAAGCCCGCTGGGTCATCCACACCGTGGGCCCCATCTGGCATGGCGGCGGGCATGACGAGGAGAGGCTGCTCGCCTCGGCCTACGATGCCTCCCTCGCCCTGGCGGCGGAGCACGGCTTGAGCAACGTCGCCTTTCCGGCCATCAGTTGCGGAGCGTACGGCTATCCGCTAGATTCGGCCGCCTCCGTCGCCGTCGGGCGACTTTCGGCCGGTATTGCGGCCGGTCTCGTATGCGAGGCGGCCATGATCCTGTTTTCCGAAGCGGCCCACGACGCCTTCGTCACGGCCGCGAAAACGCTTTTGGGCGACCCGCCCCTGGAGAACGCATGAGCGATCAGTCAATCATGAAAGGAACGACCATCCTGGCGGTGCTCGACGAGCGCGGCGTGACCCTGGCCGGAGACGGCCAGGTGACGCTCGGCCAGAGCGTGGTCGTCAAGCACGGCGCGCGCAAGGTGCGCCGCCTTTACAAGAACCGTATCGTGGCCGGATTCGCCGGGTCCACGGCCGACGCCTTCACCCTCTTCGAGCGTTTCGAGTCCAAGCTGGAACAATACAAGGGCAATCTTTCGCGCGCCGCCGTTGAATTGGCCAAGGAATGGCGCACCGACAAGTACCTGCGACGCCTCGAAGCCATGCTCCTGGCCAGCGACGGCCGCCAGATCCTGATGCTTTCGGGCACGGGCGACGTCATCGAGCCCGACGACGGGCTCGCGGCCATCGGCTCGGGCGGGCCGTTCGCCCTAGCCGCCGCGCGCGCCCTGGCGCGCCACGCGAAGCTCTCCTCGCGCGAGACGGCCGAGGCGGCCATGCGCATCGCGGCCGAAATCTGCGTCTTCACCAACGACAACCTGGTCATCGAGACCCTGCAAGCGGAATAGACCATGCACATCAAATCATCCCTGGGCTCCGCCCTTTCGCGCGGCGTCGCCGAATATCAGGAGACCGCCACCTCGCTCACCCCGCGCGAGATCGTCTCCGAACTCGACCGGCACGTGATCGGCCAGGCCGAGGCCAAGCGCATGGTGGCCATCGCCATGCGCAACCGCTGGCGGCGCATGCGCATCGACCCGAACCTGCGCGACGAGATCGCGCCCAAGAACATCATCATGATGGGCCCGACCGGCGTGGGCAAAACCGAGATCGCCCGCCGACTGGCCAAGCTCTCGCGCTCGCCCTTCTTCAAGGTCGAGGCCACCAAGTTCACCGAGGTGGGCTACGTGGGCCGCGACGTGGAGTCCATGGTCCGCGACCTGATGGAAATCGGCGTGAACATGGTCAAGAAAGAGGAGGCGGCCAAGGTCAAGGTGCTGGCCGAAAAGCACGCCGAGGATCTGCTGCTCGACCTGCTGCTGCCCGGCAGCCGCCCGCCCGAATCGCCCTCGGGCGAATCCGCGCCCATCGACCCGGCCTCCACGCGCGAGAAATTCCGCAAAATGTGGCGCGAAGGCAGGCTCGACGAACGCGAGGTGGAACTCGACGTTTCCGTGCAGGGCGGGCCGCAGCTCGAAATCCTCTCCATGCCCGGCATGGAGGACATGGGCTCGCAGATCCGCGACATGCTCTCGCAGGCATTTCCCCAGAAAAAGAAGCGTCGCCGCGTGAAGGTGCGCGAGGCCTATGACCTGCTCGTGCAGCAGGAAAACGAGAAGCTCGTGGACATGGACAAGGTCATGGAGACGGCCCGCCTGCGCGTGGAGCAATCCGGCATCCTGTTCATCGACGAGATCGACAAGATCTGCTCGGGCGAGAGCAAGCGCCAGGGCGGCGACGTCTCGCGCGAGGGCGTGCAGCGCGACCTGTTGCCCGTGGTCGAAGGCTGCGTGGTGAACACCAAATACGGCATGATCAAGACCGACCACATCCTGTTCATCGCCGCCGGGGCCTTCCACACGGCCAAGCCCTCGGACCTGATCCCCGAACTGCAGGGCCGCTTTCCCCTGCGCGTGGAGCTGACCGACCTCGGGGCCGAAGACTTCTACCGCATCCTCACCGAGCCGCGCGCCGCCCTGACCGTGCAATACGTCGCCCTGCTCGCCACCGAGGGACTGAGCATCGAGTTCGACGACGAGGCGCTGCGCGAGATCGCGGAAATAGCCGAGGAGATCAACCGCGAGACCGAGAACATCGGCGCGCGCCGCCTGTACACGATCATGGAGCGGCTCTTGACCGACCTCTCCTTCGAGGCCCCGGACCGCTCGGGCCAGCAGGTGCGCATCGACCGCGACTACGTGCGCAAGACCCTGGCCGACTTCCGCGAGGACCGCGACCTGTCGCGCTACATCCTGTAGACGGGACCGCCCGCGAACGACGAACGAGACGATGCACCAGCACGCATTCTCCACCCAGCAAGGAGCCGACGCATGAACGCCTGTCTCACGGCCCAGGACAAGGCCCGGATCATCATGGAGGCGCTGCCGTTCATCCGGCAGTTCCACGGCAAGACCATCGTCATCAAGTACGGCGGCCACGCCATGGTGGACGAGACATTGAAGCGCCAGTTCGCGCAGAATGTGATGCTCCTCAAGTACGTGGGCATCAACCCGGTCATCGTCCACGGCGGCGGCCCGCAGATCAAGGACATGCTGGCCAAGCTGAACATCGCGAGCGAATACCGCCAGGGCCTGCGCGTGACCGACGAGGCCACCATGGACGTGGTGGAGATGGTCCTCGTGGGCAAGGTCAACAAGCAGATCGTGGGGCTCATCAACCTGCATGGCGGCAAGGCCGTGGGCCTTTCGGGCAAGGACGGCCAGCTTCTTTCCGCGCGCAAGCTCGAAATGGTGCTGGAGCGCAAGGACGCCCCGCCCGAGATCATCGACCTGGGCAAGGTGGGCGAGGTCACGGCGGTGAACAACGCCCTGATCCGCTCGCTGCAGACCGAGGGCTTCATCCCGGTCATCGCGCCCGTGGGCGTGGACGAGAACGGCGAGACCTACAACATCAACGCCGACTCCGTGGCCGGGGCCGTGGCCGCATCGTTGCGCGCCAAGCGGCTGATGCTGCTCACGGACGTGGCGGGCGTGCTGGACAAGGACAAGAAGCTGGTGCCATCGTTCACGCGGCTTCAGGCGGTCCAGGCCATCGAGGACGGCACGGTGCAGGGCGGGATGATTCCCAAGATGAAGTGCTGCCTCGAAGCCGTGGAGCACGGCGTGGAGAAGGTGCAGATCATCGACGGCCGCGTGGAGAACTCGATCCTGCTCGAACTGTTCACCGACTCGGGTATTGGCACGCAAATCGTGATCTAAGTTCAGGCCGCTGAAAAAGCGCCATCTGCTGCGTTGCCGCGAAGAGTTCAAACCCTCGCGTATTCTTTGATACGCTTCGGTCTTGAAATCTTCTTGCGCCTTGCATCTAGCGCTTTATGAACGGCCTGCAAGACTGGGGCAACAGCCCGTTTTTTCTGTTTCCAGCAAGATGCCGCAACGGCCGGAGGCGCACAGGCGGCGCAACCGGCCGTTGGTATTTCAAGGCTGCGGCTTATGGTCGTCCGATTCAGAGGGCGGGCGCACCGTGGTGCAGGCGATGGGCTTGACCGGCGCGGGCTTTTTCGCGCCGAAGGTGGAGACGAGCGAGCCGAGAATGATCAGCGCAGCACCTGGGTAGAAGCTCCAATGCGGCGTCTCCGCGAAAAGCGCCGCCCCCCATATCCCCGCCAGGATGATCTGCGAGTAGCCCACCACAGAGGCCCGGCCCGCGGGCTCGATGGCCAGGCCGCGCGTCATGTCGAGCTGCGCGCGCTGCGTGAGAACGCCGATGCCCGCGATCAGGAGCCACTCCCAGCCCACGGGCCAACGCCAGACCGGCAGCGCGCCCGCAAGCGAGAGCGAGACCGCGCAGACGCTGACCCACAGCGTGGGCACCAGGGGATGCTCGGTGCGGCCGAGTTCGTGCAGCGAAACCAGGACCGCCCCGCCGCAGACGGCCGAGACCAGGGCTGCCGCCACGCCCAAGGGATCGGGCGCGGGACCGTTCAGGCCGAAAAGGAAGGCAGGACGCGCGATGCACAGCGCGCCCGCGAGCGAGATCACCAGGGCCAGGGCGGTGCGGCCGAAAAATCGCTCGCGGCCGAGCATGGACGAAAAAACCGCCGCGAAGACCGGATGCAGGTAGTAGAGCGTGATGGCGTCGGACAGCGAGAGCACCGTCAGGCTGTAGAAGCTGCCGGACATGGTCAGAAAGCCCAGCAGGCCGCGCGTGAGCAAGAGCCCCTTGCGCCGCCCGGCGCCAGCCACGCCCGCGCGCCGCATCATGAAAAGCGACAAGCCGACGCCCCAAAGGCCCCGAAAAAAGACGATCTCCATGAACGGCAGGGTCTGGCCGAGCGTCTTGATCAACACCTGGGCCATGCTGAACCAAAGCGCGCCCAGCATCATCAGGCGCAGCCAGATCGGGATCGTCTCGAGCAACATGTGTCGAGAGCCTCACTGCCCCAGGCAGCGGCGGCATGTTGCGCGCGGCCCATGAACCAGATTCTTCGATGCCATATCAGGGGGCTGCGTGCAGCATGATCACGCACGCTGCTGACAGGACTTTTTCAGAGTCGGCGCAGTCCAAGGCCGCGCGGCAGGCCCGGGCTTGGACGAGCAGCCCGGCAACGTCGAGGCCCTGGCAGGCGGGCGCGAAAGGTTCGATCAGGGTCTGGCCGCTTTGCAGCAGGCGCAGCGCGCCGCGCCGGTTGCCCCCGCCTTCGTGATGCAGGGCCACGGCGATCTGCAAGATGCCCTTGTAGAGGTCGCGCACGGCCGTGCGCTCCTCGATCCACAGCCGCTCAAGCGTTTCGTGGCAGGCGAAGTATTCGCCCGCGTTGAACTGCCGTCTGGCCAGGGCAAGGCGGATGTCGGCGTCGGGCACAATGCCCGCCCCGGCTGCCGGACCGCGATCCGTCATGGGATGATCCGGCCGACGCCTCAGGCCCGGATGACCTGGACGGCGTCCTCGCCATCGCGTTCGCGCACCAGCACGTTGACGCGGTCGGCAAGCGCTGTCTCGACGCGCGCGCCCACGTAGTCGGGCTGAATGGGCAACTCGCGATGCCCCCGGTCCACGAGCACGAGAAGCTCAAGACGCCGAGGGCGGCCGTAATCGAGCACGGCCTCCATGGCGGCGCGGATGGTGCGGCCGCTGAAGAGCACGTCGTCCACCAGGATGATCATGGCCGAGGAGACGTCGAAGGGAATTTCGGTGCACTGGATGGACGGCTGCACCTGCAGACTCGTCCAGTCGTCACGATAAAGATTGATGTCCAGCTTGCCCAGGGGCAGGCGCACGCCGAAGCGTTCGTCGAGAAGGGCCTTGAGCCGGGCAGCGATGTCCGCGCCCCGGCGTTGGATGCCCACGAGCGCCAGATCGCGGCCCTCGGGGTGGCGCTTTGCAATGGCTTCGGCCAGATCTTTGAGGACGTTCTCGAACTCGGCCGAGGTGGCGATGACGGTGGTTGTGTTCATGCATGCCTCGCGATGAAAAAAACAGCCCTACGCCGCTTCGAAAAAAATTTCAATTTCCCTGTACGAAAAATCCAAGCGGGAAGGATCGACAAAGCAACGAAAAACATTGTGAAATACATAACAAGGCTTGTTTTTTTCCGCGCCTTCCTTGACAAGTGTTCTTTGGCAGTTACGTGAATGCGGTGCGTATCCGCACCAGGAGGAGCTTGATGATCGAAGTGACCAAGCCCGCGAAGGACCAACTCGACAAGTACTTCGCGGACAAGGAACTCTCTCCCATCCGAGTCTATTTGGCAACGGGCGGGTGAGCTGGCCCCAGGCTTTCGCTGGCTCTGGACGAGCCGCGTGATACCGACGAACAGGTTCAAACCGAGGGCTTCACCTTTGTCGTGGACAAAGAACTCTACGGCCAAGCCCAGCCCATCAAGATCGACATGTCCTACCTCGGCTTCCAGGTGACTTCGTCCCTGCAGCTGGGCGGCGGCGGATGCGGATCGAGCTGCGGAAGCAGCGGAGGATCCTGCGCCTGTTAGGGCATTCGGACCTGCATCGACACGAAAGCGCGCGGCCCCAAAACCGCGCGCTTTTTTATTTACAACACACAACCCTTTCGGAGGCCTTCATGATCACCATCAGCGACGAAGCGAAACGCAACATCGACGCCTACTTCCAGGACAAGGAAAAAAGCTCCATCCGCATCTACCTGAATCAGGGCGGCTGCTCCGGCCCGTTCCTGGGGCTTGCCCTGGACGAGGCGACCGAGGCCGACACCAGCGTCGAACTCGCGGGCTTCGATTTCGTGGTCGAGAAGAATCTCCTCGCCGACGCCTCCCCCATCCACATCGACATGGGCCCCATGGGCTTTCGGCTCACCTCCTCGCTTGTGCTTCCGCAAGGCGGATGCGGCGGAGGCTGCAGCGGCGGAAGCTCCAGCGGCTGCGCCTGCTAGAACGGCCTGAAAGAACAGAGCTTGTCACCGACCTCTCGGGGAGTGGCGGCGTGCCGCCACTCCCGCAACCTCCTGCTCCCGCCCTGAACGCGCCGCAAAGTGCCGACAACGAACATTCTCCTGCTCACTGCCGCGAAGCGAGACAAAAGTTTCTGGGGAAAGGAGAGGGGATGGGGTTCGGGGAAGGGGAGAGGAAGACCCCTCTTGCAAGAGGGGTCTTCCTCTCCCCTTCCCCGATGCTCCGCTCCTCTATTCGAAGGTGCGCTCGTCCACGAGCCTGGCGCAGCCTTCGGGCAGGTCGGCGTCGAGGAGTTCGACCTCCGGCCTGAGCTTGCAGACGTCCTGGAACGCCTTGGCGAAGGCGGCCGCATCGAAGCCTTCGCCCGCGCGCAGGCAGACGGTCAGGCGGTCCTTGCCGCCGGGGTTGTCCACACGGATGCGCCAGCAGGATATGGCGGGGAAGCGGGCCACGACCTGCGCCGCCTGCGAGGGATAGATGAACTGGCCCTTGACCTTGGCCGTGTCGTCCACCCGGCCCACGATGGCCCCGAGCTTCATGGAGGTGCGGCCGCAGGCGCAGGGCTCGGCCACGAGGTAGGAGAGGTCGCCCGTGGCGAGCCGGATGAGCGGATATTCGCGCACGAAGGGCGTGAAGACGACCTCGCCGGTCTCTCCGACGGGTACGGGGCGCTTGGTCTGCGGGTCCACGATCTCCACGAAGCCCCGGTTGGTCAGGTGCATGCCGCCGAGATGCGAGCATTCGTAGGCGATGCAGCCCACGTCGGCCGTGCCGTAACCTTGGCGTACGCGCATGCCGAAGAGTTCCTCCACCTCGCGGCGCAGGCTCTCGGGCAGCCGCTCTGCGGCCACGAAGGCCGTGCGCAGGTTGAAATGCTCGCGCGGCTGAAGCCCCATGGCCACGGCCTTCTCCGCGATGACGCGAAGATAGCTGGCCATGCCAACGAACCCGGTCACGGGCAGCGCGGTCATGAGTTCGATCTGCTTTTCGGTGTTGCCGGGTCCGGCCGGGATGACCGCGCAGCCGATGGCCCGAAGCGGCTCTTCGAGCATCAGTCCGGCCGGGGTCAGGTGGTAGCTGAAGGTGTTCTGGGCCAGATCGCCGGGCCGAAACCCGGCCGCGTAGAAGGCCTCGGCGAAGCCCCAGTAATCCGGCCCCTTGCCTTCGGGATCGTAGATCGGACCGGGCGACTGGTAGATGCGCGAGAGGGAGCCCAAGCCGCCCGCGACCATGCCGCCGAGAACGCCCCGGCCGGACGCCTGCTGCGCGGCCATGAGATCCTTCTTGGGCAGCACCGGCAGGGCATGAAAGTCGTCGAGGCTCTGCACGTCTTCGGGTCTGGCTCCGGCGCGTTCCAGGCGGGCCTTGAATTCGGCGGACGAGGCGGCCGCGTGGGCCACGAGACCTCTCAGCGTCTCCCACTGCACCTCGCGTCTGGCCTCGGGCGCCAGAGTCTCCGTTTCGGACCAGTAGCCGTGCTCGCGATCAACGCTCATCGTCCGTCTCCCTCGGTTGTTGCCCGGAGCAGAAACCATGCACCAATCTCGCGCCCCGAGTTGTCAGTACGGCATACCCATCAGTTGGCCCCAGCGACGAAGCCGTGTGAACGAAAAATTTTCCGCTTTGCATTCATGCTTTTTGAGATCGTTGAACAACACCATTTTGCAGACTGTCCAAAAAGCGCCAGATGCAAGGCGCAAGAAAAGTTCAAGGCCGACGCGTATCACGAATACGCGAGGATTTGAACTTTTCGCGGCAACGCGGCAGATGGTGTTTTTGGGGCAGTCTGCTATCCGAGCCAGCGCTTGCGCCGCCGATAGTGCTTGACGTCGCGGTAGCTCTTCTTCTCGCCGCCATGCCCCATGCCCAGGTAGAACTCCTGCACGTCCGGGTTGCTCAAAAGCGCCTGGGCCTGCCCGTCCATGACCACGCGACCGTTCTCCATGATGTAGCCGTGCCCCGCGATGGACAACGCGGCGCGCGCGTTCTGCTCCACAAGCAGGATGGTCGTGCTTTCCTGCTCGTTGATGGTCTTGATGATGCCGAATATCTCCTCCACGAGCATGGGCGCAAGGCCAAGCGACGGCTCGTCGAGGAGCAAGAGCCGGGGCCGCGCCATGAGCGCACGGCCGATGGCCAGCATCTGCTGCTCACCGCCCGACATGTAGCCAGCAAGCTGGGTGCGGCGCTCGCGCAGGCGCGGAAAATAGGCATAGACCCGTTCCAGGCGCTCGGCGAATTCCGAGGACGGCCGGGTGAACGCCCCGCAGCGCAGGTTCTCCTCCACGGTCAGGTCGTCGAACACGCGACGCCCCTCCATGACCTGGAAGATGCCTTGGCGCACGGTCTTCTCGGGCGATTGCCGCAGGATGTTCGTGCCGTCGTAGATGATCGAGCCGTCCGTGACCTCGCCGTTCTCGCTGGCCAAAAGCCCGGAGATGGCCTTGAGCGTGGTGGATTTGCCCGCGCCGTTGGCTCCGAGGAGGGCCGTGATGCGGCCCTCCTCGACGCCAAGCGAGAGGCCCTTCAGCACCAGGACGACGTCGTTGTACACGACCTCGATGTTGGCGACGCTGAGCAGGTTCAAGCGGCCTCCCCTAGTTGCCCAGCCACTCGGCCTTGCGCGGCAGGGTGGGGGTTCCCTTGAGCACGAACTCACCGTTCTCGATGCGGTAGATCATGACGGACATGCTCGGTCTGTGGTCGTCGGGGAAGAAGCTGACCGGCGGCACGAGCCCCATGGGATCGTAGTCGCGCAGCGTCTCAAGGGCGTCCTTCAGGGTCGGGCCGGTAACGCTCCCCTTCGCGGCGGCGACGCGCGCCCCTTCGGCCATGACCAGCATAGAGGCGAAACCACGGATGTAGTGCGTCATCTGCGGCTCGCCCTTGGTGGCCTGCTCGATGATCTTCATGCCGGGCACGTCCGCTCCGTACACGGCCGAGGCCTGCAAGGTGTAGACGCCTTCGGCCGCGTCGCCGGCGAGCTTGAAGATGTTCTCGTCCACGCCCCAGATGTTGGTCAGGAAGGTGGGGCTGAAGTCGAGCTTTTTGGCGTCCTTGAGGATGACGGCCGTGGAGGACGTGGTGCCCCCGATCCACACGAAGTCGGGCTTCATGTCGCGCACGGCCAGAAGCTGCGCCGTGGCGTCCAGCGCGCCGAGGGCCACGGTCTCCTCGCCCACGACTTCGAAGCCGATCTCCCGGGCGAAGGCCTTGCCGCCCGCGATGGGGGCCTTGCCGTAGGGGTGGTCGGGGTAGATCAGGGCCAGGCGCGGAGCGCGGGACTCGGTCCAGGCGTCGCGCAGGTATTGCAGGCCGCCGCGAAGCTGGGTGGTGTAGTCCGTGGAGATGAAGAAGTTGTAGGGCGTCTTGGACGGATCGGTCAGGTGGGCCGAGTAGGAGGCCGAGAGCGTCGGAACGCGGTCCCTGGCCACGAACTGGGTCAAGGCTTCGGTGTCGGCGGTTCCCCATCCCTGCAGGGCCACGATCTTGTCCTTGGAGGTGAAGCGGCGGTAGATGGTGATGGCCTGCTGGGCGTTGTAGGCGTAGTCTTGGAGGATGATCTCGAAGGTGTGGCCCGGGACGTATTTGGTTTCGTTCAGCCAGTTGGCGCAGTCGCGGATGCCGTTGGCGTAGGAGGGGCCGACGTCGGACGTGGGGCCGGAAAGGGCGGCCAGCACGCCGACCCTGATGGTCTTGTCGGCGGCCATGGCCGCGCTGGCGGCCAACAGCATGCAGGCGGCAAGACAAATGATGAGATATTTTTTCATGACGATATCCTCGATGCGTTGCGCGTTTGTGGGGCCAGGGGCCTTGTCCGCGATTGTCCGTGAACTCTCTCTTGCGGGGCGGTCCCCGCTAGCAGCAGTCCGGCCGAGGTCATGGCTCCTTCCTCCTGTCTTTCGTTAGTGGGCGAAGGGATACAGTTTCCAGTAGGCCTTGAACAAGCGCCAGCGATAGGCGAGCCCCTCGGGCTCGAAGATCAGGAAGAGCACCAGCACGAGACCGAAGATGCCTTCCTTCATGGCCATCACGGACTCGGAGAGGCCGGGCATGGTGGTGCTGAGCGCCTGGGTCACGGCCGTGAGCACTTCGGGCAGCAAGGTGATGAAGATGGCGCCGAAGACCGCGCCCTGCACACTGCCCAATCCCCCGATGATGATCATGGCGAGATAGCTGATGGACAGGCCGATGCCGAACATCTCCGGGGTGATGTACATCACGTAGTGCGCCCACAGCCCGCCCGCGACTCCGGCGAGGAACGAACTGACGCCGAAGGCGGTGAGCTTGGTGGTGAAGAGGTTCACGCCAACAATCTCGGCCGAGAGATAGAAGTCGCGCACCGAGACGAAGGCCCTGCCCATGCGGGTGCGTACGATGTTGGCCACGGCCAGCACAGCGATCACGGCCACGCCGAAGGTCAGGTAGAAGTGCATGGGCTCGTCGTCGAAAGCCAGCCCGAGAATCTCGGGCGAGGCCACGAGCAGGCCGTTGGAGCCGCCTGTCACCGAATCCCAGTGCAGCAGCACGTATTCGATGATGATCTGGGCCGCCAGTGTGGCGATAGCCAGATAGATGCCCTTGAGCCTGAGCGAGGGAATGCCGAAGAACATGCCCACGGCAGCGGCCGCGAAGCCGCCCAAGGGCAGCGCCAGGAAAAACGGCAGCCCGGAATTTGTGGCCACTGCGGCGGCATAGGCCCCCACGCCCATGAAGGCTCCGTGACCGAGCGAGATCTGGCCGCAGAAGCCAGTGAGCAGGTTCAGCGAGACCGCGCCCACGATGGCCACGTGAATCATGATCAGCACCGAGAGGTCGTAGGCGTCCATGAACAGCGGCGCGAGACAGTACAGCGGCAGGAAGAGGCCGAAGCGCAGCTTCTGGAAGCGCGTCTGCAACAGCCCGGCCTCGCCGGCGTAGGAGGTATGGAAAAGACCGCACGAGCCCTGCATGTTACACCCGCTCGATGTGCTTGGTCCCGAAGAGCCCATAGGGCTTGATCATCAGGATTATGACCAGGAAGATGAAGGCCGCGACCTCGCGGAATCCCGAGATGCCGAACAGGTCTCGGGCCAATCCGCCGCAGATGTTCTCGAGGACACCGATGGCCAGACCGCCGATGGCCGCGCCGAGCAGGCTGTCCAGGCCGCCCAGGATCACGGCCGGGAATACTTTCAGCCCCAACTGGCCGAGTTGGATGTTGATGCCGTTGATGTTGCCCAGGATGATGCCGCCGATGCTCGAAACCACGGCCGCGATGCACCACGACAGGGCGAAGATGTTCTTGATGCCGATGCCCATGGACTGCGCGGCCTGCTGGTCGAAGGCCGTGGCCCGCATGGCGATGCCCATGCGCGAATATTTGAAGAAAGCGGAGAAGGCCACGAAAAGCAAGGCCGCGAGCACGAAGGCCGCGATGTAGACCGGAGCCACGGGTACGCCCGCCACGAAGACCGGATCGCTGGGCAGCACCTGGGGATAGACACGGATGTCCGTGCCCCAGAAAAACTGCACCACGGCCTTGAGCACGCTGGACAGGCCGATGGTGACCATGATCACGCTGATGATGGGCTCGCCGATCATGGGCCGCAGAATCAATCGCTCGATGCACAGGCCCAGGACGATGGAGAAGCCCAGGGTGAGCAGGAACGAGGCCAGGAACGGGATGCCCGCCTGCACGGTCAGGGCGAAGCACATGTAGGCTCCGGCCATGAGCATCTCACCCTGGGCGAAGTTGACCACCTTGGTGGCCTTGTAAATGATGACGAAGCCAAGGGCCACCAGGCTGTAGATGGAGCCGATGACCAAGCCGTTGATGAACAGTTGCAGATAGTATTCCACGCCCTCTCCCTCAGGCCACGCCCCGCAGGGCGATTGTCCCGGACATGCCCCGCACGCGGCCGTCCTGATACTGGATCTCGGTCTTCAGGGCCACTTCCGAGGCCTTGGAGTACAGCCCCTCGACGAGCGCGCCGTAACGCTCGGAAACCACGCCTCGCCGCACCTTGCGGGTACGCGTCAGTTCGCCGTCGTCGGCGTCGAGTTCCTTGTAGAGCAGTGCGAAGCGCCGGATGCGCTGGGCCTCGGGCAACTGCGCGTTGATGGCCGCGATCTCGTCGTGGATCAGGTCGTATATCTCGGGCTTGGCCGCGAGATCCTGGTAGGTCGTATAGGTCAGCATGCGCGATTCGGCGAAGCGGCCCACGATGTCGAAGTCGATGCACACGATGGCCGCCGCGAAATCGCGCTCATGGCCAAGGACAACGGCCTCGCGCACATAGGGGCTGAACTTGAGCTTGTTCTCCAGGAACTGAGGCGAGAAGCGCTCGCCCGAGGCGAGCTGCATGACGTCCTTCAGGCGGTCGATGACCACGAGCCTGCCCCGGTCGTCGAAGAAGCCCGCGTCGCCCGAGCGCAGCCAGCCGTCCTGCATGGTCTCGGCCGTGGCCTTCTCGTTCTTGAAGTATCCCTTGAAGACCGCCGCGCTTCTGGAAAGGATTTCGCCTTCCTCCGAAAGGATGATCTCGGTCTCCGGGATGGGGCTGCCCACGCTCGTGAAGTCCACCTCGCCGTCGCGGTGGATGCAGGAGATGCCCGCGATCTCGGTCTGGCCATAGATTTGCTTCAGGTTCACGCCGATGGCGTGGAAGAAGCGAAAAGTGTCCGGGCCAAGGGCCGCGCCGCCGGTAGAGGCCGAACGCACTCGCGAGAAACCGAGGTTGTCTTTGAGCGCACGAAAGAGCAGAAGCTGCCCAAGCGCCCTGCCCAGGCGCAGGAAGAGTCCGGGCCGCCTGCCCGCGAAGAGCGCGTCGGCATGAGCCTCGCCCAGCGGCATGAAGAAATTGTAGCACCAGCGCTTGAAGGGCGTGGTCTCGAGAATCTTGACGCGCACCGTGGCGGCCATGTTCTCCCAGACGCGCGGCGGCGAGAAGATGACGTGCGGACCGATCTCACGGATGTCGTTTTGCACGGTGTCGGGTTCTTCGGGAAAATTGACGCAGAAGCCGAAGAGCAGCGCAGAGGCCACGGCCATCATCTGCTCGCCCATCCAGGCCAGGGGCAGGAAGGAGACGAACTCGTCGCTCGCGCGCTTCTCGTCCACCGCGCCGAGGTTGGCGGCCATGGAGAGCATGTTGCGGTGCGAGAGCATGGCCAGCTTGGGCCGTCCCGTGGTGCCCGAGGTCGTGGCGATGAGGCAGACCTCGTCCGGGTCGCGCTCCTCGATCCATTCACCAAAGCGGTGGGCCTCGGCCCTGCCCGCCTCGCGCACGCGGTCGAAGTGCATGAGCCCGGGCTCGTCATAGGAGGCCATGCCCTTGGCGTCGTGATAGACGATGTATTCGAGCTTGGCCGCCGCTCCCTGGCGCAGGTCGAGCATCTTGTCCACCTGCTCCTGATCCTCGGCGACCACGAGCCTGGCGCCGGTCAGCTCGAAGACGTAGCCGATCTCCTCGGCCGGGGCATCCTGGTAGAGCCCGAGCGCGATTCCGCCCAAGGCCTGGATGGCCAGTTCGGCCCACAGCCATTCGGGCCTGTTGTCGCCGATGAGGACGATGACGTCGCCGGGCCCGAACCCCAGGGATTTAAGGCCGGCGGCGAATTCGGAGGTCAGGCGGAGGTAGTCTTCCCAGGAGTGGGACTGCCAAATGCCCCATTCCTTCTCGCGCAGAGCGGTGCGCCGCCCGTGCGCCGCCGCGTTTCTCGCGAGGAGACGCGGCAGAGTCGTGTCATACGATTTCGACATTGACGTAGATCCGTTTCCATAACGTTATCGCCCCAGGAAGGCGGCGTCTTCGCTGCCCAGATAGGCCGCGACCACGGCCGGATCGGCCTGCACCGCCTCGGGCGCGCCCACGGCCAGAACCTGTCCGAAGTCCAGGACCACCACGCGGTCCGAGATGTCCATGACCACGCCCATGTCGTGCTCCACCAGGAAGACCGTGACGCCCCACTCCTCGTTGAGATCAAGGATGTAGCGGGCCATGTCCTCGGTCTCCTCCAGGTTCATGCCCGCCATGGGCTCGTCCAGGAGCACGAGGCGCGGCTCGGCGGCCAGGGCCCGCCCGAGTTCCACGCGCTTCTGCACGCCGTAGGGCAGCTTGCCCGCGGGATGGTGGCGGTAGGGCGAGAGCCCCAGAAAGTCGATGATCTCCTCCACGCGGCGGCGGTGGGCGTCCTCTTCGCGCCGCGCGCGACCGAAATAAAGCATGCCTGCCAGAATGCCGTAGTCCATGCGGGCGTGGCGGCCGACCATGAGGTTGTCGAGCACGGAGAGGCCCTTGAACAATGCGATGTTCTGAAACGTGCGCGAGAGGCCAAGCCGGGTGCGGCGGTGTGCCGGGATGCGCAGGAGGTCTTGGCCGTTCAGGGTGATGCTTCCGGAATCCGGGGTGTAGCGCCCGGAGATGCAGTTGAGCATGCTCGTCTTGCCCGCGCCGTTGGGGCCGATGAGCGAGCAGATGCTGCCCTCCTCGATGGAGAAGCTCACATCCATCAGGGCGGCGATGCCCTTGAACGTCAGGGTCACCTTGTCGACGGAGAGCATGGGCATGCTAGAGCCACTCCCCCACAAAATCCGCGGCCGTGACCAGTTTGTAGCCCCGTTCCTGGAGTGCGGCCGCGATGGGCGACTCATCCTCGGTGGCCACGCGGATGACGACCATGCGCCGGTTCTCGTGGAAGAAAGTGCCCGTGGAGATGATGGACACCCCCTTTTGGGCGATAATGCCGGAAACCTCGTGGATCACTCCTGGCCGGTCCGCAACCTCGAAGACGATACGCTTGCCGCCCGCGAGCAGCCCCATTTCCTCGACCAGAACTTCGAGCATCACGGAACGGTTGATGTAGCCAAGGAGCTTGCCTGTATCGTCGTCAACCACGGCAAGGCCCGCCAAGTTCTTGTCGTGCATGATCTTGGCGGCGCTCTCGATGTCCATGGTCGGTGAGACGGAGGTGATGTCCTTCCTGATGATCTTTTCCACGGTCAGCTTGGAAAGCAGATAGTTGAGTTCGTGCTTTTCGAGCGTGGTCATGATGGACGGCAGCGCGGCCATGATATCCTCAAGCCTCACGTAGCCGACGAGACGGTCGCCCTCCATGACCAGGAGCATCCACAGCCGCTGCTCCTCAAGCAGGCGGCGTGCGTCCTTGACCAGGGTCTTGGGCGTCGCGGTGACGAATTTCTTGAGCATCTTCAGACCGACGTACATGACCGGACTCCTTTCGGGGCGCGCGTCAGGCCTTACTCCCATCCTGGATGGAACGGCCCGCGTTTTCGGGTCAACGGCGTGAAAAACCTCGTAAGCGGCAACTAGCGCTTCCGCCGGGGCTTTTGCTGCGGGGAATGAACGCGATACGGCGCGTGAAGTCAAGACCAAATAAACCGGGAAGATACTCCAAGCGGGTACGTGAAAAACAAAAGGGGGCGGAAGGGCGGCTCCCGATGCCTTGCCCCCTGGCTTTCGTTCCGGTATAGCCCTGACCCATGCACGAAATGTCCGTCGTCCAAAGCCTCATGGACATCATCCGCCAGGAGATGGGCCGCCATGGCGTGACCCGGCTCTTGGCGGTCACGGTCGTCCACGGCAGGCTGACCAACGTGGTGCCCGAGGCCCTCGAATTCGCCTGGCAGGTGATGACCGAGGGCACGGAACTGGCTGGAGCCGAGCTTACGATGCAAGAGGCTCCCTTGCGCATGCGCTGCGGCGGCTGCCGCCTGGAGTTCGAACCCGAAAATCTCGCGGCCGTGGCCGCGCCCTGTCCGGCCTGCGGCGAACAGATCGGACACGAAGTCATCGGCGGCCGTGAACTGCACATATCCCACATCGAGGCCGAATAGGAGGCTCCCATGCAGATACCCGTGGTCCGCAACATCCTCGAAGCCAACGACCGCATCGCGGGCCAACTCAAGAAACTCTTCGCCGAGAAGGGCATACTGGTCCTGAACTTGATGAGTTCGCCCGGCGCGGGCAAAACCTCTCTGCTTGAGCGCACCCTCACGGACCTCGCGCCCGAGATGCGCATGGCGGTCATCGAAGGCGACCTGCAAACCGACAACGACGCCCGCCGCGTGGCCGCCACCGGCGCCCAGGCCGTGCAGGTCAACACCGAGGGCGGCTGCCACCTCGACGGCTCCATGGTCATGGAGGCCCTGAACTCCATCGACCTCGACGGCCTCGACATCCTTTTCGTGGAGAACGTGGGCAACCTCGTCTGTCCGGCCGAGTTCTCCGTGGGCGAGGACTTCAACGTGGCCCTGCTCTCCGTGGCCGAAGGCGACGACAAGCCCGAAAAATACCCCCTGCTCTTCCACATCTCGGCGGTCATGGTCCTGAACAAGACCGACCTGCTGCCCTATGTCGATTTCGATCTGGAAAAGGCCACGGCCCACGCCAAGAAATTGAACGAGGACATCGCCGTATTCCCAGTCTCGTGCCGCAGCGGCGAAGGGCTGAACGCCTGGTACGACTGGCTGCGCACGGCGCGGGCGGGCAAGGCCAGATCCTGAACGAGACGAACCATTTTGGAGGAATTCATATGAGTCAGAGCTGTTCGGGCTGTCCCTCGGCCTCGTCCTGCTCGCCCAAGGAGAAAGATTCCTGCGGCGGCCCAAGCGAGGCGGAAAAAGAGCTGCAAAACGTCCTTTCACGCATCAAGCACAAGATCGTGGTCCTCTCCGGCAAGGGAGGCGTTGGCAAGAGCACGGTGGCGGCGAACATCGCCATGTCCCTGGCCCAGGCGGGCAAGAAGGTCGGCCTGCTCGACGTGGACGTGCACGGGCCGTCCATCCCGCGTCTTCTGTCCCTCAAGGGCCAGCAGCCCGGCATGAACGACAACTCCATCGAGCCGGTGCCCTACGCGCGCAATCTGTGGGTCATGTCCACGGGCTTTTTGCTGCCCACGGACAGCGACGCCGTGATCTGGCGCGGGCCGGTGAAAATCGGCGTGATCCGTCAGTTCATCCAGAACGTGGCCTGGGGCGACCTCGACTACCTGATCGTGGACTGCCCTCCGGGCACGGGCGACGAGCCCCTGACCGTGATGCAGCTTTTGAGCCCCTCGGCCAAGGCCGTGATCGTGACCACGCCGCACATGCTGGCCGTGGACGACGTTCGCCGCTCCATCACCTTCGTGGGCCTCGTGGACGCCAAGGTTCTGGGTATCGTCGAGAACATGAGCGGCTTCGTCTGCCCCGACTGCGGCAAGCAGCACGAGATATTCAACACCGGCGGCGGCGAGAAGCTGGCCCTGGAGACGGGCGTGCCGTTCCTCGGCCGCATTCCCTTCGATCCCGAGCTTGCCCGCGCGGGCGACGAGGGTTTCGACTACAGCAAGGTCTACCCAGACAGCGAGACCTCCAAGGCGGTGGCGAGAATCATCGAGCCCCTGCTCAAGCTCGACGCCTAGCTCTGCGCCAATCTAGAAACGGCAAGGGGACCGCAT